>CAVJEZ010000197.1:0-3959 GCA_963648625.1 Odoribacter splanchnicus | reverse complement strand
CCTGCGCGAGCCCATTGTTCCTGATATGATACGCATAATCTTACAGCTTTGAAAGCAGGCGGGTCATGGCGTAGTCCATCTTGGCCAGTGCTTCCTGGAGCATGGTCTGCTCTTCCCAGGGGCGCTGGTTGATATCTGCCATCTTGTCCATGAAGAGGTGCCACTTGCGCTCCACTTCGCCAGTGAGGAAATCCCAGTTGACCTTCGGGTATGCCTTGACCATGTTTGTCTGAATTTCCTCCACTGTCTTGCCTTCCAGGGTCATTTCTTCCAGGTAGGCAGGGATATGCGGCTCGATGCCGAAGCGCTCCTTGATGAGGCCGCCCAGGATGTTCTGTGCTTTCAGCTCGCCATGGACAAGCACTACCTTGGGCTTGGAGGAAGCTAACGGGGCAAGCCAGTCGAGCAGCTGTGACTGGCCGGCATGGGCAGAGAAGCTGTTGATGAAGTACATCTTTGCCCTGACTTCCAGATCCTCGCTGAAGACGGTCAGCTTTTTGGCTCCGTCAACGAGCAGGCGGCCGGGCGTGCCGATGGCCTGGTAGCCCACAAAGACAATGCTGGCACCGGGGCGCCAGATGTTGTGGCGCAAATGATGCTTGATCCTGCCGGCATTGCACATGCCTGATGCGGAAATAATGATGGCCGGCTTGTCGTAGGCATTGATGGCCTCAGACTCCTCGCGGGTCAGCGTATAATGCAGGTTGGGGAGCTCAAAGGGATCCTCGCCCTTGTTGAGCAGCTCAATGGCCGGTGCGTCAAGCAGTTCCTTGTGGTGGCGGAAAATTTCCGTGGCGCGGATGGCCAGGGGAGAGTCCACGAAGATGGCCATGTCCGCAGGCAGGCGGTCCTGTTTTTTCAGCTCATGCAGGCAGTAGAGCATTTCTTGGGTGCGCTCGATGGCAAAGGCAGGAATGATGACTTTTTCGCCGCGTGCATAGCTGTAGGCAATGGCCTTGGCCAGTTCCTCGGTGCTTGATTCGGCATCCTTGTGGTTGCGGTCGCCGTAGGTGGACTCCATAAAGACGTAGTCAGCCGCAGGCGGCGTCACGGGATCCTTGACAATAAGGGCCTGGGGCCTGCCGATGTCGCCTGAGAAAATAAGGGACGTTGTCTTGCCTTCTTCCTCGATTTCAAGGCGGATTGAGCCGGAGCCAAGGATATGGCCGGCCTCGTAGTAGACAACCTTTATGCCGGGGGCCGGGCGAAGCTCTTCGCCGAGGTTTACTGTCTGGATGTAGTTGCAGGTTTTTTGCGCATCCTCAATGGTATAGAGGGCAGGCGTAGGATTCTTGAGGCCGCGGCGCATGTATTTCTTGGCTTCGGCCAGGGCTTCCATTTCCTGGATGTGGGCGCTGTCTTCAAGCATGATGGAGATGAGCTCGCCGGTTGCAGGCGTGCAGTATATATCTCCCTTGAAGCCGTTTTTAACCATCAGGGGCAGCAGGCCGGAATGGTCTATGTGCGCATGCGTCAGCAGGACGAAGTCAATGCTTTCACATTTATATTCGGCAGCATCGCGGTTGCGCTTTTCAATGGCTTTGTTGCCCTGGTGCATGCCGCAGTCTACGCAGAAGCGGCGTCCACAGGCTTCGATCAGATAGCAGGAACCGGTGACTGTCTGGGCAGCGCCAAGAAAGGTTATTTTCATGGGGTCTCCTACGGAAGCCGGGCAAGGATGACCTTGTGCGGCATGGCAAAGAGTGTTGTTATGCGCTCCTTATACAAGTAATGAAATTCTAAACTACTGGCAGAAAAAAGCAAGCAGATATTGCATGATACGCAATAGATTTGTGATAAAGAAATGGATTATGCTGTTTTTATAAAGTTGTATGATAAGTGGCAATGATTTATATTCTTTATAATAGACGCTCATGTGTTTTTATAAAAAAGGCATTCTTTGCAGGTATATGTTTATAACTGTTTATTTTATTGAAAATAAAAACAGAAACAGTTATGAATCATGATGTCTGCAAGCATGTTTCACGGCATAATACAAATGCCGGCAAATCTCTCTTGACGGATATTGTGCTAAAAGGCACAAAGGATAAAAGGGAAGGGGACATCCGTTTTTGTCCCTCCCTGCCAAAAGACAGCATAAGGAGCACATCATGCCAGAATTATCGCAGAATATCATTGATGACCTGTACGATGTATCCATGGTCAACACGGTCTCCACGGACTCATGGCGTACATTGCGCATCCTGGCTGAGACGGTGACTGCATTTGACAAGCTGAATGCCATCCACAATGACTGTATCTCTATTTTCGGGTCGGCCAGAAGCACGGAGGACTGCGAGGACTACAAGCAGACTGTCGCTGTTGCCCGCGCTGTCGGCCAGGCCGGCTTCGGCATTATAACCGGCGGCGGCCCCGGGCTCATGGAAGCCGCCAACAGGGGTGCCGTTGAGGCTGATGCTCCTTCCATCGGCCTCAGCATGCAGCTGCCCAACGAGCAGGGAACCAATCCTTATGTGCGCATTGGCTGCATGTTCAGGTACTTCTCCCTGCGCAAGTTCATGTTTGTCAAATACTCAAAGGCCATGATAGCCATGCCTGGCGGCGGGGGCACGCTGGATGAGATGTCCGAGGCGCTGGTGCTGGCACAGACGCAGAAAATCAACAAGATGATCATTCTGTATGACAGAAAATTCTGGAAAGGCCTTATTGACTGGATGAAGGGTCCCATGATGGATCGCGGCTACATCAACATGGATGAGCTGAAGGATAATCTCCATTATGCCGACAGCCCCGAGGAAGTCCTGCATCTGCTTAAGGACGGCGTGGACTAGGGGGCTTTTTGAGCACGCACCCTGAAACAGCCGGGCCATTTGCCGCGTATCCTGTTGCAGGCCCTGTCCCAGATCCACCCAAAGGCTGGTCCTGGGACGGGCTTATGGACAAAGCCCTGTCCCTGGCAGAACGTGCCGGCGGGAACGGCGAGGTTCCGGTGGGCGCCCTTGTAGTGACAGGGGACGGCAGGATTGCAGGCGAGGGCGCCAATGCGCCGTGCCGCCTGCATGATCCGACAGCCCATGCCGAAGTGCTGGCCCTGCGAAAGGCTGGCGAAGCGCTTGGCAACTACCGTTTGCAGGGCTGCGTGCTGGTGGTAACCCTTGAGCCATGCGTCATGTGTGCCCAGGCAATAGTGCATGCCAGGCTGGACGGGGTCGTCTATGGCGCCCAGGACCTGCTTGCCGGGGCAGTCGGATCAAGGGCCGATGTCCTAGACATGCCGTTCCAGAATCACAAGGTATGGCATATGGGCGGAGTCAGGGCCGGACGGTCGGCTGAGCTTTTGCAGGATTTTTTCCGGTCGCGCAGGGGCTAGGGAAGCGCCTGCCAGAAGAAAACGAACAAGAAAAGGAGGGCATTACGCCCTCCTTTTTTATGCTTTTTCAACCGGCAGATCCTCATTTTGTACGCAAAGCCGGACGTCTTCCCTGCCTGGCTGAAAAAGAAATATTTTTGTCAAACTATATTGACATTAGATAAAAAGCTGTCGTATGAAGGCTTCATACACACTGCCGAGGTCGGTAAACTAGCGATCCGTCATTACAGATGTAGCAAGGCCAATCAATACATATATACTAGACTATGACCCTTAGTCGTAAAAACATAGAAATATAACATGCTTGCCTGAGTTTGGGATAAAAACTCCTTTTTTTTTAAAAAAAATATTGACAGACTGAAATAAAATAACTAAATCTTGTCCGCACACAATCTGCCTGTCCTGAAAGCACATTCTGAAACCATGATGAGCGCAGGACCTGCATAACGGGGAGAGACCCGCTGTTCTCTATACCTTTAAGCCTTTTAAGGAGATTCCGTATGACGAAAATGATCGCCCTTGCACCCGGCCAGGCTGATAATGCTGCCGTGAATGAAGAACAGACAACATCAACGAATAAAGCACAGAATGAAACACAGACTGGCGTACAAGCCGCTCAGGAAAAGAC
>CAVJEZ010000196.1:1953-3964 GCA_963648625.1 Odoribacter splanchnicus | reverse complement strand
TGACCATGTTATCGCGCCAGAGCAGAAGCTGAAAAGCCTTTTCCCTCCATCCGCCGGGCGCTTTACACTTATCATGAGTGTAGGAGGAAAAAAGGCTGTTGACAAGACTTTTCCAAAGCGCTGCGCACTCCGGAAGAACAAGCCCGTGCCGTGCGGCATAGTCTGCCAGGCAGCCCGCAGGCAGGGCCGCACCTTCCCTCATCTCATCCATTTGCGGAAAATGCTGCACGTTGATGCCTATGCCGGCGTACAATCTTTTGTCGCGCTCTTCCAGCAGGATGCCGCACACCTTGCAGGGGCTGCCGCCCTCTTCTGCAAGAACTATGTCGTTGGGCCATTTCAGAAGGCAGGGATAGCCTAAGGAGCGCAGGCCTTCTGCAAGCCAGGCCCCGGCTGCCACGGCTGCCTCTGTTCCCTTAAACGGGTCTTCCATGGGGAGCCTGACTGCCGCATAGACATTGCCTGCAGGCGAGCTCCAGCTGCGGCGGTACTGCCCCCTGCCGGCTGTCTGGCTCTCTGCCAGGATGCTGTCAAACTCTTTCAGCCTGCCGCGCCACTGAGGCTTGTGCACTTCGTCCAGAACTGTGCCCACAGCGCCAAGCCGGTATACACGGGGAGCCGTATCAGAAGAAGCGGCATCAGAAGGCGCGGCATCCGCGGTGCCGGGCACGATGCCGGGCACGGTGTCAGACATACTATCCGGCCCGCTGTCATTACTATGTTCTTTCAAGGAAACGCACTCCTGCCTGCATGACCCTGTCCTGGGCCCTGCTCATGGCCTCGCCGTGATCAAAGCCCGAGACATGCATCAGCCCGTGGGAAAGCAGGCGCACCAGGTGCTCTGCCGGATCCTGCCCATACAAGGTGCTCTCGCGCAAAAGCGTCTCAGGCGCCAGGGCAAGCTCTGCCGGCATGCCGTCGGATCCCGGAAAGGAAAGAATGTTGGTAGGGCCGAAGGATCCCATGGCTTCCCTGTTGAGGGAAGCGCACTCCCTGTCTGTCACCAGGGCCAGCATTACCCTTTCAGGACAGAAAGGGACAAGCCCTTCCCTGTGCATCCTGCCTGCCTCTTCCAAAAGGACGGCGCAAAGGCTTTTAAGTTCCTGCCTTGAGGCAGGCAGCTGCGAGAGCAGAAAGGGCTCCTGGCAGAGTATCTCTACAGAACCTGGCTTATTGGAATCTGACATATAGAACCTGACTTGCTGTTTGTCATAATTGCCTGCCTGGCATTATTTGCGCCACAGACGGCCAAGCAGGCCCTTCTTCTTTTCAGGCGCACGAGCGGCAGGCTGTCCGGGAGCAAAGGAAAGGCTGTCCTGAGCCACCTTTTCGTCCCCTATCTCGATATCAAGGCCGCCCTGCGGGGCTTTTTGCTTGTCCTCTGCCACTTCTGTCATCAGGCCGCTGAGATCCGTATCAGGACCTGTGTCCGCTTCCTGTGCTTCCTGTATCAGACGGCATGTCTGCACCGGCCCGCAGAAAGGATGGTCTGACGGATGGTCCTTTGCATCGGATGCCGGCACGGCATCAGCATGTGCCCCGGCTGCAAAAGATGCATCCCCGGAAGGAACTGCATCGCAGGCTGGGATTGTTTCAGGCTGCTTTCCGGCATCTGCAGGCTTTTCGGAGGCAGGGATTTTTTCACCCGGCACTACCGGCGGAACAGGAGTTCTTGCAAGGGGATGGCCGGGCATGTCAGCCGGGAACACATCCTTTATGCCGTCCTTTTTGGCCTCAGGATAGGCAATGCGGTGATGGAAGATGCCGGTAAGCACCTTCTGGAAGGCCTCGGCCAGAAGATGCAAATCCCTGAAAGTAATGTCAGCCTCTTCCAGCTGCCCCTCGTCCAGGATGCCCTTGATAATTTTCTGGATATGGCTTTTGAGCCTTGTTGCCGTGGGATCTGCCAGGGTGCGGCTTGAAGCCTCCACGGAATCGGCCAGCATCAGTATGGCTGCTTCCTTGGTCTGCGGCTTGGGGCCGGGGTAGCGGAAATCCTCTTCCCTGGGAT
>CAVJEZ010000196.1:0-1410 GCA_963648625.1 Odoribacter splanchnicus | reverse complement strand
GCCCGAAAATAAGCAGTATTTCGCTTAGGATTATGGGAAGCAGGTTCCAGACGGCGTCCTGGCGGCTCAGGGAACTTGAGACAAGCCAGGTTGCCAGCATGCAGCTTAAGAAATGGTACAGCGCAAAGGTAAAGCTCATGTCCATGGCCATGGCCGTAATCATGGTCAAAAGAAGCCCTAGGGACACATAGCGCCTGGCTGTGAAGACAGTGGCGATAAAGCCCACTGCGCCTGCCAGCGGGAAGGCCAGGCTCAGGGCCTCGGCCAGCGGGGCAGATCCCACCCAGTCGCACAGGCCGTGCAGGCCCCTGGCGCTGACAGCCGTCAGCAGGGTCACCACGCCGATCAGCATCAGATCCTTTTTGTGCAGGACCGATCCCTGCTTGCCGCTGGGAGACAGGAAAAGCCCCAGCGAGATAAAGCAGAAAACAATAAACGAGCCCAGGGCCTGCTGCCAGTTGAAGGGCAGGACTGCGCGCTGGTAGAGGTTCTGGATCTTGAGCTGCTGCTCCTTGGTAATGCGGTCGCCGCGCCTTGCTATGACCTCGCCTTTCTGGATCTGGTAGACGACAGGCTCAAGATGCGAGGCGTATTCGCTGGCCCTGTTCTGGGTCACTTCCCTGTTCAGCGTCAGTGTCGGGGGCATGCTGGCCGCAAGAAGAATGTTTATGGCCCTTCTGGCGTCGTGGCTTAAGTTTTTGTTCGCCCTGGCCATGTTGCTGATTTCAGTCAGCAGGGACTGTATGTCAGGCAGGACCTTGACGTCCTGGAGCAGGCTCTCGGTTCCGGTGCCAAGGTTGCGTATGGCCACGCCGCTGGGCACCCTGGCCGCCCTCATGTCGCCGACCATGCCCTCGGCCAGCTTGGCGCGCAGAAGCGGCAGCACTTCCTTAAGGATAAATTCCTGCACAGAGGCCAGCCCGAACTGCGGCAGGACCTCATGGGCCAGGTCCTGTCCTATTTCGGCGGCAAACTGTTCCTCAGCCGGCACCGTGCCTTCCTTTACCGGCGCCCCGTTGAGCTCGTTCATGAGCCCCACAAGCCTGGTCTCAAAAGTGACGTAGGTATCCAGGCTGTAGTCATAGACAGGAGGCTGCGCGCTCATGACGCGGCGGCGCCTGGCGTCTGAGGCCACGGAGTCCACTACCTGCATGGAGCGGTCGGCCAGGATGTCCGTTTCGGCTATGTCGCCTGCCTCATAGACCCGCTGCTCCCCGCCAAAGCTGACTGCCAGGAGCACGGCTACAAGGGCCAGGACGCCAACATAGAACAGAAGACCGCCCAGGCAATCCCTGTTTGCATACAGGACGCGCTGCAGCGCCTGCTTGCGGGAATTGGCCGAACTAATCTTCTTCAGCGGAAATTTGGACATGGACAAGTGCTCCAGCCGATATGTGGACAGGCATTTGC
>CAVJEZ010000195.1:0-3998 GCA_963648625.1 Odoribacter splanchnicus | reverse complement strand
GTGTGCCCACATCAAAAGCATTCTCAGACTTATTCTCACAACTGGCTTCTATGGCGGCGTAATATATTGTATTTATGCACTTTATCCACTTCTCGGGGGGGGGGATAAATGACATATCATTTAATTTTAATAACTTTGTCAATTCCCTTAAGCCAGACAGATACTGGTTTATAGCCTGCTACATATCCCTTTTTGTCTTAAGTCCCTTTCTGAGCATAGCGTTCAATGCCCTGAACAAGAAACAGCACCTGGCATTCTGCATCCTGGCCATCGTAGCATTCATCCTTTTTTCAGGCTGTTTCGGCGGCAAAAGCGAGTATTTTTCAGGCAGTCTTGTCATCTTCATCGCCTGTTTTGCCTTTGCAGCCTATGTGCGCCTGCATATGGTAAAGGATACGCAGAACAACAGGCTTGTGATCCTTGTCCTGGTCCTTACGGCAGCGTTTATGATGGCCTGGCCCCTCATATGCAAAGCATCCGGACATCCTGGAATGTGGTTTAAGTATGCGCATATGCAGGCCATACCAACGCTTTTGCTGTCAGCCTGCCTGCTGATGCTCTTCAGGAACCTGAATATCGGCCACATTACCTGGATAAATTCCGTTGCCGCCACCACTCTTGGCATTTACCTTATTCATGACAACGACATCGTCCGCCCCTGGCTGTGGCGGCAGTTCCTGCATGTTAATACGCACCTTGAGTCAGCTCTTTTCCCTTTCTGGTCTGTGGTTGTCATACTGGGCGTCTTTATTGCCTGCTCAGGCATAGAACGCTTGCGCAGGCTGGTTGTTGATCCCATATTTTCCCTGATTCTCAGGCCGGTGGATGCGCTTGACCAAAAAGCCGCCGCCTTTTTCGCCATAAAGCCCTGTACCAGTGCAGGGCAGGGGTGCAGTCCTGGTTCCGGACAATCCGGACAACCAGTACAAGACAAACAACATAAGAAAACACCATAAGGAGTGATACAGATGCAGACAGCGTCATGCAGACTGCAGCGTGATTCCGGCCCAGAGCTTCTGCGCATTATTGCCATGATGCTTATTGTCGCCTCCCATTTCAGCCTGCACTCAGGACTCCCGCTTGACGGAGGGTACGAAGGCACGCATCCCTTCAACGTTCTCTGGGCCCAGTGGCTTGCCTTTGGCGGCAAGCTTGGTGTCGATATCTTTGTGATGATCTCAGGCTATTTTCTCGTCACCAAGTGCGCTCATCTTAAAAGCCTGCTCAGGCTTATACTCACAACGCTCTTCTACGGCTGCGTAATCTATTGTATTTACGCCATTTCTTCTATAGGGGGGGGGGCAATGTAACATATCAATAAATTTTAATAATTTTCTCAGTTGCATAAAGCCCGACAACTACTGGTTCATTGCCTGCTACATTTCCTTTCTTGTCATCAGCCCCTTTCTGGCAAAGGCAGCCAATGCCCTGGACAGAAAAAAGCATCTGGCCTTCTGCCTCACAGCCTCTGTCGCCATAAGCCTTCTTTCAGACTGCATAGGGGCAGTAAACAGCTATATTTCCGAAAGGCTCGTGTGCTTCGCCGTCATCTTTTTCATTGCAGGCTACATACGCCTGCATATCGCCAAGGAAGCACAGAACAACCGGCTTGTCCTTATCGTGACGTTTCTGACCGCAGGCTTCATGATGCTCTGGCCATTGATCTGCAAGGCGGCAGGGCATCCTGAAATGTGGTACAATCTGGCACAGATGCATGCCATGCCAGCGCTTTTGCTGTCAGCCTGCCTGCTCATGCTTTTCAGAAACCTGAATACAGGCCACAGTCCCCGGATGCATTCTCTGATAAATTCCGTTGCGGCAGCCACGCTTGGCATATATCTTATCCACGACAACATTCTTGTCCGTTCCTGGCTGTGGCTTGAAACAGTCCAGGCAGGGACGCATTTTGAGTCAGCTCTTTTCCCGATCTGGTCCTGCGCAGTCATATTGGCCGTCTTTGCTGCCTGCTGCTGCATGGAATGCTTGCGCAGGCTGGCTATCGATCCTCTTTTCAGCCTGCTTCTCAGGCCGGTGGATGCGCTTGACAAGAAAATAGCCGCTTTCTTTGCCATCAGGCCCGGGGACGCCTGCCCGGCAGGGCAGAAGGGCGGAACTGGGCACAACAACTGTTCATAACCCTTATGTATCAAAATACTTGCTCTTTACTTAAAATTTGAGACGTTCGCATAGAAAATCTCATAAAAAACAGCAGGTTATATGTTTTAAATGAGCTAGTGTTGATTTATGTGAGCTAGCATGATACAAATGTACAAATTTTTAAGGAGGCATCCCAATGGCCAGGACATGTTCCGGTAAGGTTCGTACATCATACATGCGGCAAAAACAAAAAAATGGAGACATTTATGTTTTTGAACGTGAGACCAAATACGATCCGGAGGCCGGATACACCAGGAATTTGTCGTATAAGCTCATTGGGAAGATCAAAGCCGGGACCACAGAAATAGTTCCCACCAGGGCCAAAAAGAAATCCAAAGCCAAGGATACGGCGGCATCTGAAACTGCAGCTTCCAGGCCAGAGGCAGTCCAGTCTGAGATATCCTCGCCAGAAGATGCTCAGGAGCCTGTTCCGGCAGCATCTGCGTCAGAGGAAGCCAGGCTGGAAGCGCCCGTAACAGAAGGCCCCAATTCAGAAATGTCTGCGCCAGCTGAGCCGATGCCAAAGGGTACATCTGCCACACAGCATGCTGGTTCTATGGCTAGCCTTGAATTCAAAACGAAGGCACAGCCTGTGAATGTACAAACACAGCAAAATGACCTGGCAGAACGCCTGAAAAAGATCCGCCTTATCATCACCGATGTGGACGGCGTCCTTACCGATGGCGGGCTGTACTATGACGCATCAGGTGAATGCCTGAAACGCTTTAACGCCCACGACGGTCTTGGTACCATATTGCTGCACAAGGCCGGCATACAGATAGCCGTGCTCTCGGGCAGGGACTGTCCGGCACTCCGGAAGCGGCTGGAAGACCTTAATATACATACCGCTGTTCTTGGCAGGCTGGACAAGAGCAATGCCATTGCAGGCATACTTGGAAGCTGTGCTGTTGCGGCAGAGGAAGCCTGCTATATCGGGGACGACGTTCCTGATGCGCAGGTTTTTCCCATGTGCGGCGTCTCGGCAACCGTGGCCGACGCTCCGGACTATGTGAAGGACAAGGCTGACATTGTGCTGAAGCACAAAGGCGGGGAAGGGGCTTTCAGGGAACTGGCTGATCTTCTTTTTGTGGCAAAGGGGCTTGATCCCTTTGTGCTGCTGTAACTGACAGCCACCTCTGCGAATCATTCCCTGCAAACACTTTTTCACTGTGCCTGAACAGCAAAACGCACCCCAGTCAGCATTGCCAGTCTGCTGCATGGGGTGCGTTTGTGTTTGTGAAAGGATGTAATCTGTCTGCTATGTTCTGATGAACCGCACGGAAGAAGAGGGCTTTCTAGCGCCTGTACGCGCGCTTTGCATTGCGCTTCGCCTATGATAGACACATGGCTGTTCAGTTTTGAGACAAACGTCACAGGCTCGATTTCCCTGCATTCCACGCCACCGTCGCAGAACTTTGCCAGCGCAGTCCGGCCATGGAGTCTTCCCCAGCCCTATGGAACAGGGTATGGCAAAAAATGACTACTTGTCCATTTCTTGCAATTGCCTGATGAGCTCTGCACGCTCTTCAGCGCTCATGTCCTGAACAACGGCCATAGCTCTGTTCTGTTTCTTGGAAGACTCGTCAAACGGGGTACTGGCCGACGACGCATGGCGGCAGACACCTATTTTTGCAAGGTCCTTAAGCATATTCTCATCACAATAGCTAAGAGCAACGTGGAGCTCCATCATCTTGGTATAAGCCGCCCAAAGGAGTAGCTGCGACTCGGGGACACCCGTAAAATCAACGCGCATCTGAAAATTCAAAGGCTTATCGAGGAGTTTAAAAGAACGGCATAATGCTGCTCCTAATAGCATCCCACTAACCGACCCATTATCGACC
>CAVJEZ010000194.1:0-4030 GCA_963648625.1 Odoribacter splanchnicus | reverse complement strand
AGGACGCGCAGGCGCTTTTCCTTCAGTTCCTTGGCCTTCAGTTCCTCTTCTGAGAGCGTATCCTTGTTCCTGCTTAAGAAATCAGGGTACGCCATGGCCTGCACGCCTTTCTTAACTGCCATCAAAGCCTCCGTAAAAAGCCTTCTGCCCCGTGCAGAAGGCCCTGCTCAAAAAGCATCATCTTCATCTTCTGACCGGGGGCAGTTTGCCACGAACACTCAAAGGTCTCAAGCCCGGGGCATACCCGGCAGCAAGTCCGGCAAAGGGACGGCAAAGCCTGAGAACGGCTCTATTCCCTGCTTTCCGGGCGCCCTGGCCTTTCTGCCTGATTTTTGTTCCAGACCATGAGCAAAATTTTCTAAAAAAAATTTTTATCACGTAAAATCAAGTACTTGCAAAAATCATTCTTCTTTTTGCTCACAAGCTAATTTTAGCGAAAGAGGGCTAGCTAGGTGATATTCAAGCACTTTTTCGGTTTATGACAAACCGGCTGCCGGAAGGAGGTCAAGTTGACAGACGGCATTTTTGTGATATTCTCTTAAACGGAATGGGAACGGAAAGGACATTTTGTTCTTTGTTACGTTATCATTGCAATTTTATGTAATTTTTCACGCATGCTGCATACATTTATGTTCTTTTTATGACTGAACAAAACAGACTTGCGGTACAAAGCGTGAAAGTACAGTCATTTTCATTGTCTTTCATGTCTTGTGTAGCAGAAAATGACAGCACTAACACGAAATAATGCAGGGAATAATGCTATGCTGATGGATTCAGAAAACGCAAAAACAGTCAGTGCCCCCAAGGCCAAGGAAATCGGAGCCGGAGTCAAGTTCGAGCGTATCAGGCGCATCACCGGCTACCTGGTGGGCACACTGGACCGCTTCAACAATGCGAAGCGTGCAGAAGAACACGACAGGGTAAAGCATTCGCACGTTTAGTCCGTGCCCATAATCATCCTATAGAATTCACAAAGTCTGCGACCTCCTGACAGAACTGCTGTTCAAGGCAACGCATACGCCGCACAAGGCCTGGCCCTGTGCCAAGGCAACGCATACGCCGCACAAGGCCTGGCCCTGTGCGGCGTTCTTATTTTGGTCCAGCCCCTGTCTTCCTGACCGGACAAACAGCATGACAGCCGGACGGGGCCTGTGCTATTTCAGGGAAAAATACTGCCTGGCACACAGGCAGCCAGGAATATTCCCCCTTCCGGAGCTCTTTTTATGGCACGAAAAAGCATTTTTTCCAGCCTGCATGCAATGCCTTCTTTCCTTCTGAAAGCCGTGCTTTGCTGCATAGTCTTAACCATGTCTGCCTGCCATTGCCATGCTGCAGGCACAGACAGTTTTTATGCCAGCCTCCCTGCCCCTGCTGCCCCGTATTTTGCCAGCATCACCCTGAAGGGTGCCTCTGTGCTGGTTAAAGAGGAACTGAGCGTCGTGCATGAGGGAAAGGAAGCATATATACGGCTTCTCCTGCCAAAGGACGCTTCCGGCATGCAGTTTAAGGTGCACAATGCCCTTGTGGGCGGCACGGAACAGAAAACCATATCCCTTCCGGCAAATCAGGCAGGAAACCCGGCAGGAAATAAGGCAGGAAATGACGCCAGTTCCCCCTATGCCGAACTTCTTGCCGAACAGAAAAACATATCCCTTCCGGCAAGTCCGGCAGGAAATCCGGCAGGGAATGACGCCAGTTCCCCCTATGCCGAACTCCTTGCCCAAAAGAACAGCCTTTCCGCAGAAATCCTCTGGCTTTCCACCAAAGTCAGACAGGCCGAAAACAGCACCGCCGCCAAAGTCAGCGACGACATACAGGCTGCCTGCACAAGGCTGACTGAGGCAAAGGCAGAGCTGGAAGAAGTAAGCAAAAGCCTGGCCCAGGAAAAGGCCCCTGAAACGGCCTGGCAGCTTGTGACGCTCAGGCTTGCCAATGCTGACAGCCTGAAAAAAGCAAAAGTCAGCTACAGCTACAACCTGCCTGGCTGCTCCTGGAAGCCCGTGTACACGATTAACTGCACGCCGTCGCAGGACAAGCCCGTTACAGTGCGCCTTGAGGCCGTTATCAGCCAGACGTCAGGCACGGACTGGAAGAACACGGAAATACAGCTTGTCAACGGCAGTACGGGATCCGCTGTCCTGCCTGCCATACGGCAGTGGCATATAGGCTCCGCCATGGAAGACGATGGTGCAGCCACGCCCATGCCAGCCAGGCTCGGAGCCCCGGCCGCCAAAATGGCGCTCCAGAGAGACGAGGAGGATGAAGCAGCCCCCGATTTTCTGGGCAGCAATGCCTCAGCCTCTCATGACAGCGGCGGAGCATATGTCACCTGGAAGCCTGTCCTGACAGGCCTTGGCGCAGGAACAAGCCGCGTCCTGCTGGCAGAAAGCGCCTGGCAGGAAAAGCTTTTCTGGACTGCCCGCCCCCTCAATAACGATGCCAGGGTCTACATCTGTGCAGAGCACGTTCTGGCTCCCGGGGAAGCAATGTGGCCGGCAGGATCCATGCAGCTCCATGTGGACGGCATCTATGCCGGCCAGGGCACATTTGCGCCGCGCAACGGCAAAATCCTTCTTTCCTTTGGCAATGATCCGCGCGTCACGCTGACAGCGCAGGCAGAGCCCCGCCAGAAAGGGCAGAACGGGTTTATAGGCACAAAGCAGATCTGGAAATGGGCCTGGACATACACGGTGAGGAACGACAGGGACAGGGAAATAGACCTGCGTGTCGAGCGTCCCCTGCCTGTCAGCACCAACAAGGACATAGAGATAGCCATCGGGGGAACGCCCAAGCCACAGGAAGACCAGCAGGAAAAGAAGCTGGTCTGGACAGCAAAAGTTCCTGCCGGATCAGCCACTACCATACAGCACGATGTCAGGGTAACGGCCCCGAAGGACATGAAAATGTATCCTGTCGAGCCCTGATTACAGGCCCCTGATTGAAGGCCCCTGACTGCGTCACAGAGAGACACAGCAAGGGGCCGGACAGATTTTTTAGAACGGTTTTTGAGCCACAGTTTTCAGCCTTTTTTACAGCAGGCTTGTTTTGAAGGGCCCTGCCGTGCAGATGCCCCTATCCCTTAGAGGGCAGTATGGGTCAGGCGCCAGACGCGCTCGCCCCTGCCGGCAGGGCTCTTTCCTTCCTGCTGCTCGGCTATTTCTTCAAAGGACTGCACCTGCCAGCCGGGAAGATCCTTCATGCGGCCAAGCAGTGCAGGGACAGCTTTTTCAAGGGCATCAAGTTCTTCCGCTGCCAGGTCATGCACAGGGCCTGCCATCAGCTTTGCAAGGCCTGCGGTGACAAACTCATCGCACGCCTCGTCGCCTGCCTCATCGGCAGGCAGCATCTCGCTTGCGCCCAGCACAAAGGACAGCAAGCCCTCAGTCCAGGCATACGGCTCTTCCAGCAGGGCTGCGGCATCCTCAATGGCAAACTGCGCATCAAGGCCCAGCAGGGCATAGAGAGCCAGGGGATTCAGCTGGCAAACCATGCTTCCGTCAGCATTGATCACGGCCTCTTCCATAAGCGGCGAAGAGTACGTCGTGCCATTGAGCGTCTGGGTGACTGCCGAGGCAGTGCCGGATTCCAGGATGTGTTTCTGTTCAGCCAGGGATATGCCGCAGGCTGCCAGGCTCTCTGACCAGGAGCTGTCCTGCTCTATGCGGAAGCATCCGCCTGCCCATTGGTCCTCATTCTGCATTTCATGCAGGGCCGGCAGGGATCCGGCCAGCGAGAGAAGCACTGCCAGTGCCTTGTCGCCGGGCTTTTCAGGGAATGAAAAAGCCCAGGACAGCTTGTACTCCGTTCCTGCCTCGGTAAAGGACAGCGTGCCTTCGTTTCTGCCTAGCCCCGGGAAAAACACCTCGCAGGCCAGGGAAGGCACATCTTTTTCTATGCGCTTTTCCAGGTACAGGGAGACGATGTCCAGGCCGTCACAGCCGGCAAGGCTGCCGCTGCCCGGACCAGGCTCCAGACCAAGCAGGACAAAACCTTCTTCCCTGTATACCTCAAGCATGACGGCTCCTTGTGA
>CAVJEZ010000193.1:0-4051 GCA_963648625.1 Odoribacter splanchnicus | reverse complement strand
CTGGCAAACGGGGACACGATTCTTGTTCCCGGCCTTCGTACCGCCATTGCGGAAAAGAAGCCGTCTGTGCAGGCCTGGCTCATCCATGACGGCAAGGCCAGTGCTCTTACCCTTGCCACAGGCGATCTGACTGATGACGAGCGTGCCATCATTCTGGCAGGCTGCCTCATCAACTTCTACAGCCAGAACTAGGGAAGAAACTCTTTCCCTTCCATATATCATCAGGGCCTGTCCTTTAAGGACAGCATTAAAAAAGACATCCTTCCCCCCACTTAAGAGGGAAGGATGTCTTTTTGATTATGTGCGGGTATCAGCCTTCAGGCCTAAAATTCGTAGACGAAATTGCAGGAACCTGAGATGCCCTGCTTCTGGCCTGCATAGCCCTGCACGCCAAGATTTATGGAGAGAGGCAGATCCTCGGAAGGCTTCATGACAAGGCCGAGCTCGCCCATAATGGAATCCCCCTCAAAGCTCGGGATAGAAAAAAAATGCAAGCATTTTATATACTTAGCACAACTTTGAAAACAAAAAGCCCTCCTCCGGCATGACGGGAGGAGGGCTGAAAAGTTTTGCTTCTGCCTGTTCTTTAGATGAGGCGGGAATCGGGCTCAATGGCCTCTATGCCGCCCATATAGGGTACCAGGGCCTTGGGCAGGACGATGGTGCCGTCCTTCTGCTGGCCGTTTTCCATAATGGCGGCAATGGTGCGGCCTGTGGGCAGGCCGGATCCGTTCAGAGTATGCACAAAGCATGTCTTGCCACCCTTGGGCTTGAAACGGATATTGGCACGGCGGGCCTGGAAGTCCACACAGTTGGAACAGGAAGAAATTTCCCTGTAGGTCTTCTGGGCAGGCAGCCAGACTTCAAGATCATATGTCTTGGCTGAGCCAAAGCCCATGTCTCCGGTGCAGAGCACTATCTGGCGGTAGGGCAGTTCCAGCCTTTCCAGAAGGTTGCAGGCGTTTTTCGTCATGATTTCCAGCTGGTTAAAGCTGTCATCAGGATGGGCAAAACGCACCATTTCCACCTTGGTGAACTGGTGCATGCGGATAAGCCCGCGGGTATCCTTGCCGGCTGAGCCCGCCTCTGAACGGAAGCAGGGAGTGGCTGCCGTATAGCAGCGGGGCAGGTCTTCTTCTGCCAGGACCTCGTTGGCATGGAGGTTGGTCAGGGGCACTTCGGCTGTGGGGATAAGATAGAGCCCCTCGCGCAGCTTGAAGAGGTCTTCCTCAAACTTCGGCAGCTGGCCCGTCCCTGTCATGGTCTCCTTGTTGACGATGGCAGGAGGAATCACTTCGATGTAGCCGTCTTCCTGTGTGTGCACGTCAAGGAAGAAGTTGACCAGGGCCCTGTCCAGCCTGGCGGCCCAGCCAAAGGAAACCACAAAGCGGCTGCCTGAAAGGCGGGCAGCCCTCTCAAAGTCAAGCCCTTTGAGCCTTGTGCCAAGCTCCCAGTGGGGCAGGGGCTCAAAGTCAAAGGAAGGGACAGCGCCAACCTTGCGGATCTCCACGTTCTCGGTTTCATCCTTTCCAAGGGGCACTGAGGCATCCGGTATATTGGGAACGCCCATGAGCCATTCTTCGACTTTTGCCTTGGCTTCCTCTGTCTTTCCTTCCAGTTCCTTGATTTTTGCGCCCAGCTGTTCAAGCTCGGAACGAAGCTCCTCAGAATCCTTTCCTTCGCGCTTCAGCTTGCCATATTCCTGGGAACCGGCATTACGCTTCCTTTTGAGTTCCTCTATTTCAGCTATATATTTGCGGCGCTCGGCATCCATCTTCTTGAAATCGTCTATGCTCAGGGCAGAGTGACGAGCCTCAAGAGCCTTGGCGAGCACTTCGGGCTGCTTCTGAATTAACTTGAGATCCAGCATGGTCTATCCTTTGGGCACTCCGGCCGTCTGCATTGCCTGCAGCAGGGCGGAGAACTGTTTTTGTGGCTTTGGGAGAGCGGCAAAAAAGCGCCGGGCTCCGTGGAGATTTTTATCTACCACCGGCTTTAACTGCTTGCAAGGCGAACTCCTCAGCGGGTCCTGCAGGGCTTGCCTAGTTTTTTTTCACTCCGTATAGTGCCTGAATAAGCTTTTCAGCATCCGGTAACAATAGATTAAGGAGGAAGTGCTTTCTGTCCGTATCAGGACACGGGAGCACATGAACAGTCCATGAAAAACATCAGAATACTTTCCATTATCGGCACAATCCTCTGCCTGCTTCTGCTTGCCTCATGCGGTCCCAGCAACACGGTCCGCCTGCTGCCCTTAAAACAGGATGCCGCCATCCTGCCTGCCCCGACTTCCTCAACCATCAGCGTTGTCCAGTTTGCCGACAAGCGAGCTGACAAAGGATCCCTGGGCCTGCGCCGCGACCAGAGCTACTTCACGTCTATCGACTCGGCTCCCAAATGGCTGAGCGAGGCCATTGCCGACAAGCTGTCCGCAAACGGCTACAAGGTAACCTATGCCAAAAGCATGAGCGAAGGCGTCAAGGGCGCACCTGACTACATTCTCACAGGCTCCCTGGAATCCCTGAACATCAAGGAACAGTCCGCCACGTCCTTTGAGGTCAGCATGCGCGTCAAGTACGTACTGAGCAACAAGGACAAGAAGGTCGTCCTTGAGACTCTGACAGCAAACCAGTCCCGCACGACGCTGCCTTCAAACAGCGCCATCGAGAGCCTTTTGCAGAACACCCTGGCCGACATCGTCAATCCCATGTACGACAAGGTTCATTCTGCCGTCAGGAAGTAGGCAGCAGTACTGCACGTATTTCAAGGCGGTGCCCCATACGGGACACCGCCCTTTTTTGTCTTGCGTACTTTGTCTCTCTCAAAGGAGAATAATCATATGAGCCAGCCTGTCCTGCTCAAGGTGTATGCTGCCTTTGCCCCCGCCGCACAGGAGGACTTCCATAAGCTTTCAGAAGCCTGCTCTTCTGCCATAGCCTCAGAAGATGACCATGATCCCTTTGTGACCATGCTGGGCAACATGGTGCGCATTTCCTTTGAAGGAATCTATTTCCCGCTGGACGATGTGGAACCCGTCATTCAGGAACTGGCAGAAAAAAAGGCTGCCGGGAAGATGGACGTCCTGGACATGGAAAACTGGCGCATGACGCGCTATCTGGCAAAAGGCGACGGCAGGCTGGAAATTCGTTCCGCCCCCCTCAACTCGGTCATGGACTACTCCGGCCACTAGGCCTGCTTTCTACGGCACGCGGCGCTTGAACAGCTTTTCCAGCTGAAAGGCATCCCAGCGCAGCACGACCGGCCTGCCATGGGGGCAGTTTTCCTTGTCCTTTGTGACAAGCCACTGGCGCATCAGGGTGGCGACTTCGTCAGCAGTCAGTTTCTGGCCTGCCTTGATGGCTGCCTTGCAGGCCATGGACGCAAACCTGGAATTAAGATCGTCTTTCCTGCCGGCCAGTGCTTCCTTCAGGAAGGACACTGCCTCCATGCGGCCCAGCAGGACGGGGATGGCCCGCACGACAAGCTTTCCCTCGTGCAGTCCGGCAGAAAAGCCGAGCGCTGCAAAAACAGGCTGCATTTCCTGCCAGCGCTGTGCCTCCGAGCTGTGCAGGGTCATTTCCAGGGGCACGGCCAGCCCCTGCCCCTGTCCCTGATAGCCGTGCGCCGTGATTTTTGCATAGAGCACGCGTTCATGGGCCGCATGCTGGTCCAGAATCACCAGGGCATCCCGTGCATCCCTGAAGACGAGATACGTTCTGGCTATCTGCCCGAGATAGGTAAATCCGCCGATCTGTATGCCGCCTTCTCCTTCTGTGCGGCAACCCGGGTTTTGCGGCCCGTCGCACAGGGAAGGCCGTTCCAGCCAGGGTGGCAAAGGTGCATCCCCTGCCTTCACAGCCCCTTCTGCCCGGCCGGCGATCCCAGGTTCAGAGGCCGTACCAGAGGCTGTACCACTGCCAGGCAGCAGTTTGCCAAGAAATGGCTGCCGTCCGGCCATGCCGGCACAGGTCTCCGTTCCGGAAGGAGGTGTCTCTTCCTGGACAAGCCACTCCGAACCGTCGCCGCTTTCCCGGGCATCTTTGCGCCGTAT
>CAVJEZ010000192.1:0-4096 GCA_963648625.1 Odoribacter splanchnicus | reverse complement strand
TTGCTAACAGGCCATTGTAGCTCAGTCGGCAGAGCGCGTCCTTGGTAAGGACGAGGTCTCCAGTTCAATCCTGGACAATGGCTCCACGACTATAACAGGGAACTGCAAGAAATTGCGGTTCCCTTTTTTGTTGCCTCTTTCCTTTTACAGCTACCGGCTTTGCATCCGGTGTCACGTTGCATTCATTACGAAGGCAGCAATACGAAGTAAGTCAGTTCGCACTATATCATTGCAAAGAGCTTTTGACAGCCCATTTTGCCGCAGTCTTTAACTGCTTGTGCAAAAAAGAACTAAAACAGGCATTTTAGCAGAAGAGCAAACAGAGGCTTTGACATATTCGGCATACAAGCGCTATAAGAACAGTTTGTAGTGGAGTGAAAGTGTCCGTTACCGCATCGTGCGCATTTTGTTTTCCGCAAAGAGGCCCTGCCTGTCCTGTTTGCAGACAGGCATGCCTGAAAAGATCAGGAAGACAGGGGCATGATGCCAGGTCGTGTCACACGCCGGTGCAGACGCCAGGCGGTTATATCAGGCATGCCATTCCCCTTCCCCGAGGCACAATACATTTTCACGCCTTTTCGACAGCTTCCCTGTCACATTCAAGACGGACCGGAGCAAGGTGCAGCTTCCCCTTATAGTACCTGGAACCCGTGTTCTGATTCTGCGAGGACGGAGATCGCGTAATGATTAAACTCTGCCATGTCCACAAGTTTTTCGGTGCCCACGAGGTCCTGAAAGATGTCAATTTGCAAGTAAAGGAAGGCGAAAAGCTGGTTATCATCGGGCCTTCCGGGTCCGGCAAGTCCACCACTGTCCGCTGCATGAACGGCCTGGAACTTGTCACCTCAGGCCAGGTTTTTGTGGACGGCGTCGAACTCACCAGAATGAACCGCACCCAGGTTGTACGCAATACGTCGGCCATGGTGTTCCAGCAGTTCAACCTGTATCCGCATCTCAATGTTCTCGGGAACCTCACCCTGGCTCCTGTCAAGCTGTTCAACAAGACGCGCAAGGAAGCCGAGGAACTGGCATATCATTTTCTTGAAGTGGTTGGCCTGACTGAAAAGGCGCTTGTCTATCCGACCACGCTTTCAGGCGGACAGCAGCAGCGCGTGGCCATCGCCAGGGCCCTCTGCAGCCAGACAAAAATCATTCTTTTTGACGAACCGACCTCTGCCCTTGATCCGGAAACAGTGCAGGAAGTGCTCAATGTCATGACCAAGCTGGCACAGGAGAGCATCACCATGGTCATTGTCACCCACGAAATGGGCTTTGCCCGCGAAGTGGCAGACCGTGTCATATTTATGGATCAGGGCACCATACTTGAAGAAGGCACACCCGATCACTTCTTCGTCAATCCCTACCACGAGCGCGTCAAGCAGTTCCTGGGCAAGATTATCCACTAGCAGAAAGGCCCTTTTCTCCCCTGCATCAGGGACAGCCCTTCTGCCGGAAACATATTTGCAGGCAAAAGCGTATACATAATACAGTACGCCTTCTGCCTGCTTTCCCCCGCAATCTGTTCTTTTATCACCCAAGTGCCGCCGGGACATCCGGCAGGCCTACCTTCTCTTTCAGAAGAGACGGGCATCCAACAGGAGATTGCCATGGCTTTTTTTAAAAAACTCAGTTCCCTTTTCCTCGTCGCGGGCATTATGCTCGGCGTAACAGCCGCTAATGTTTCTGCCGCCGATCTCCCCGAAGACGTGCAGAAAATCGTCAAGCGCGGCAAGCTGCGTGTCGGCGTCAAGACCGACGTGCCCGGGTTCGGCATTCAGGACCTCTCCGGCGAATACAAAGGCATGGAAATCGATCTTTCCAAGAAGATTGCAGAAGCCATGGGCCTGAAAGCGTCTGACATCGTCTACACCGGCGTGACCGCCAAAACCCGCGGCCAGCTGCTTGACTCCGGCGATATCGACATGGTCATTGCCACCTTCACCATCACCGAAGAACGCAAGAAGACCTGGAACTTCTCCACGCCCTACTACACGGACGCCATTTCCCTGCTCGTGAAAAAGACCAGCAAGATCGAAAACTACAAGGATCTTACTGACAAGATTGTCGGCGTGGCCGAAGGCGCCACCTCCAAGGCCCAGCTCATTGCTGCTGCCGCCAAGAACGGCGTAACCCTGACAGAGAGCAAGAACACCCAGACTTTCCCCGACTACCCCTCCATCAAGGCCGCCCTTGACTCCGGCCAGATTCAGGCTTTCTGCGTGGACGGCTCCATCCTCACCGGCTACCTGGATGCAAGCACTGTTCTTGTTGACAAAGTCCGCTTTGCTCCCCAGCAGTACGGCGTTGTCACCAAGCTCTCCAACAAGGGCCTGGCCTCTTTTGTGGATGCGCTTGTCGTCAAGTGGCTTAAGGACGGCACCATTGACAGCCTGCTGAAGGCTCACAACGTTCCCCCGTCATTCAAGGAATAAAACGTAGTCTTTTTTTTCAGGAGGGGGCGCATGCCCCCTCCCCTGCCTCTCCTGCCAGGGGGTTCACTTGTTTGAGCAAATCTTTTCACTAGAGTGCTGGAAGCTGTTTCTGGCTGACTGGCACCTGTTCGGTCAGGCCTTTGGCGTTACCGTCATGGTCTCCATCCTAGCCCTCCTGCTGGCCCTGGCCTTAGGCATTGTGTTCGGTGTCATGTCCACATCGTCGCACGCCATACCAAGGTTCATAGCCAGAGGCTACGTGGAAACCCTGCAGAATACCCCCCTGGTTCTACAGGCCTACGTCTTTTATCTGGCCCTTCCCTATATCGGCTTTTACATGGGACAGGTTTCCGTCGGCATCTACGCCGTCGGCATTTACCACGGCGCCTATATAGCCGAGGTGGTCCGCGCCGGCATTGAATCCATACCGCATGGACAGACCGAGGCGGCTGCGTCCCAGGGCTTTACCTATATCCAGACCATGCGCTGGATTATCCTGCCCCAGACTGTCAAAATCGTCATGCCTCCCCTGGTCAACCAGATGGTGAACCTTATCAAGAACACCTCTGTCATTGCCCTCATAGGCGGCACTGACCTCATGAACCGCACCAACGACTGGGCGACAACAGGATCCAGCATCTACGGCCCGCCCTTCCTGGTGTGCGGCATTTTGTACTTCATCCTCTGCTTCCCCCTGGCCACATGGGGACGCAAGTACGAGGAAAAACTGAAAAAACGCGATATTCAGGTAGCGGACAAGCCTGCTGATGGCGGTGCTTTGCAGGAAGCCGAGGTAAAAGCATCATGATTGAAGTCATCAGCAAAACCTTTACCTACGACATAACCATGTACCTTCTGGGCGGCGCCTGGATGGTTATAGAGCTGTCTGCCATCATTGTTGTCTTAAGCCTCTTCTTCGGGCTCATACTTGCCCTTCTGCGTTCCTATGAAAAGTTCATTCTGGGACGCCTGGCAGGCATCTACATCGAAATTTTCCGCAATACGCCCAACCTCATGTGGGTTTTGATCTGCTACGTGTATGCGCCCATGCCTACGGCATTTTCAAGGTGCGTCTTCGCCTTTGTGCTCTTCACATCGGCTGTTATGGCAGAAATCATCCGCGGCGGGCTCAATTCCATTTCCAAGGGGCAGTTCGAGGCAGCAAGATCCCAGGGATTCAACTTTGTGCAGGCCCTGTGCTACATCATCCTGCCGCAGACATTCCAGAACATCACGCCTACTCTCTTAAGCCAGGTCATTACGGTCGTGAAGGACACGTCCTTCCTGTCCATGGTCGCCCTGGCCGAGCTGATGTTCCGTTCGCGCAACGTGCTCTCCCTTCTGCCCCGCTATACAGGACAGAGCGTCGGCATAGCCCAGGTGGCTGTTATCTTCGGTTTTGCCGCCCTGGTCTACTTTGTCATCAACTTTTCCCTGTCCTGCCTTGTGCGCTCCATACAAAGGCGCCGCCAGGCAAAAATGGCCTGTGTTGACTCGCCTGCAGGCAGCAACAGCAGCGCAGCAGCATAAAATACATCGTACAAAGCAGAGAGAAAGCCGCCGTTTCCCGTATCATGCGGGAAACGGCGGCTTTTTACTGTTTTCGCCCTAAAGCGGCATTACCAGTATTCGCCGGCTATCCTGTCCAGCAAAATGGTCAGGCA
>CAVJEZ010000191.1:0-4102 GCA_963648625.1 Odoribacter splanchnicus | reverse complement strand
GCAGCGTCGTGATTAAGGACGCAACAAGAGGAAGCAGGTACAAAGAGATGCTTTGGGGCAGTCTGAGCTCCCATCTGCTGCTTTCAGCTTGCCAAGGATGAGTACAGGATGAGTACAAAAACCTGAAATGCCCAATTGGCATCTCAGGTGAGAACAGCTACTGCTACAGGCCCAGAAGAAAGTCTGCGATGTGCATGCAGATAATTCCCTTGTAGTTCCCGCCGGCAAAGTCATCGGTCCTGAGAACGTATTTGGGATAGTTGTCCCTGATTTCCAGAAGACGCTCATATTCCCGCCGTTCAGTTTTTTCAGAGCTGATTTCCTGGGTGACCTGCACATAGAGCCTGTCATTGCCATTGTCATTCTGCTTCCGGGCCACAAAATCTATTTCACCGTCCTGGGTCTGGCCAGTGGTTACTGCATATCCCCTTCTGCACAATTCCAGGAAGACAACATTTTCAAGAGCTGAGGCTGTGCTTTCCGGCGTCCAGCCCAGTATGCTGTACCACAGGGATGTGTCAGCAGGGTAGAATTTGGGCCTTGTCTTCAGAATTTTCTTGCCACGCAGATCGTAGCGGCAGCAGCGGTGCAGAAGGCAGGCCTGCTCAAGCTTGTCCAGACAGCTGCTCACAGTTTCATTATCGGCGGAGCAGTGCTTTGCTTTCAGGGAATCTGCAATGGCTTTGGCAGAGATTGGCCTGCCCGTGTTGGCAAAAACATGGCGGACAACCTGTTCAAGCAGGCCGGGTTTGCGAATCCGGTTCCTTTTCACAATGTCTGTGTAGACGGCTGACCTGAAAATGTCCGAGACAAGGGTATACACTTCATCCTGGCTGTTATGGCGCAGATGCGCTGCGGGGAATCCTCCGAGACGAACGTAGTCTGCCAGTTCTGCGTGCACATCGTGTACTTCTGCGTAGGATTTTTTGAATTCGAGATACTCAGCAAAGGACAGCGTAAAAACAGGGAAGAAGACACAGCGTCCTGCAAGATATGCTGGGGTTTCAGAAGACTGCATCCCTGAGCCGGACACTGACACATACAGATCGGTATCGTACTCCGTAGCCAGCTGGCTGACTGCTTTCTCCCAGCCTGTGATTTCCTGAACTTCGTCAAGAAAGACACAGGTTCTGCCATGAGTGCTGAGTTTTCCCTGTACGGTCTCGAAGATCTCCTTTGCCGTCATGCCGTCATACTGCATGGAATCGAGCCGCATGGAGACTATCCTGTCTGCCGGTATGCCCCGTTCCTCTTGCAGTCTTTTCATGAGCATTTTCAATATTGATGTTTTCCCGCATCCGTGTACACCGGTCAGCACCTTGACAAAGGGCGTGTCTGCATAAGCCATAATCCTGTCTGTATAGAGGGGGCTATTGATCATCTGGATTGCCTCCGCTACTCAGTGCATAATCGCAAAACAGTAAAAAAAAATCAGTACATTTTGCGGTTATAGTCCGTAAAACCTGTCGGAATATGGCAAAAGTTCAGGATATATCATGCGGACGCCAGACTCAGGACACTGGCTACCTGGCGGAAAATATATCGCAGTGCGGGTGACAAGGACGCTGCTGTTTTCCAGGCTTGCGCTGACGGCAGTCCCGGCGGGACAGATATGCCCTTAAATGGCTTGCCCGCATAGCCTGCCCTGCTTTATGTAATTTGAAAGACCTTGTCCCGGAGGCAACTCTGAACGGATACGCTGAAATACTCTTTTCTTGTGAATATTGAGAGAAAAGTGCACAATACAGCTGTCAGTACCGCCTGTATCTGTGCCTTTGCGCTTTCTTCCCGTACAGTGTACTGTATCTCCTCGCCAGGAGCCGGAAAACTTTTGTTTTCCAGGCCCTCCGGCAGGGCATTCCGATATGGAAGCAACCGGGCAGGAGACTGCCTGTCTTTAGGATAACAAGGAGAGATCATGCCTCGCAATATTACAACCATAGAAGCCATGGGGATGGATCTGGCCTGGACGCTGGTTCAGCAGGCCAAGGGCATGCCCGATGCCAAGGGTGTAGACGACTTTCTGACAGACCGCACTTTTCTGGTGCTCTTTGCCAGACATGATTTGACAGAAAGGCTCTGCATTACTGCGGCCATATCCCAGATGAGCGGCCACACAGCCTATATGGGGCCTGAGGAAAAGTGGATGGATGTTGCAGCCATCTATCCCGAGGCGCTTTTGGGAAGCCTGTGCTATTATGTGGACGGCATTATCATACACGGCCAGCTGCCAGATGAACGGGAGATAAGGGAGATTAACTTTCCCATACTCAATGTCGGCTGCAAGGAAGCTCATCCCTGCCATGCCCTGGCTGATATTATGTGCATGATGCGCTACGCAAACGAGCAGCTGAACACGCAGAAACTGTGCTGGATTGGCTATCCTACCGGCGCCATGTACTCCCTTATGGCCGCCACCAAGTTTTTCCCATATGCAATGTCTCTGTATTTGCCAGATGATTTTGATACAACGGCCCTGCGCGTAAAAATAGCAGAGCTTAAGACGGACATCACAATCCATACTGACCTGGACAGTGCCGTGAAGGGATGCCAGTTCATTTTGGGCGGCTCAGCCGAGGGCATGCGCTTTGAGGACAAGGTGCGCATGAAGATTAACAAGGAACTTCTTGACAAGACAGGCGTGCAGTCCCATGTCCTGGCAGGCACCAACCCTATGAACTGCCTGCCTGTGGAGATGGATATCGTGGCTGGCCATCACGATTTATTCATGCTTCAGTCAGAAAACAAGCTGCGCATGTACAAGCGTATGCTGCACTGGCTGATAGACATGTAGCTGTCAGCATACACTGCCGTCAGGAAAAGCATCAGAAAACAAAAAAAGGGGAGGGTCCTGAAGATCCTCCCCTTTTTTTGGTTTTGCCCGCAGGCCGTGAAGATGTCAGTCTGCCAGGACGTGGCCGTCCGGGGGCAGCTGTCAGAACCGGATTTTTTTCTGTTTATGCCTGCTATGGCAACTCTTTTGAGCTCGAAAACTGCTCTGAAGCCCGGGCCCCAGCTCTCAATACAGCTTTTCCAGTCTCATAGACCATAATGCCGTATGTCTCGCCAGGATTTCCATGCCGTACTGAAGGCCTCCTGCTAAAGTCTCAAAACTGTTTTTACGCCGTTTTTGTCGCACCGAGATCATGCGCTTGCGGTTCTGCATGCCTTCCTGCGGAAATCATGGTGCAGAGCAGTATGAGGCCTGCTCCGCAAAGGCCCATGGGGGACATGCGCTCTCCCAGAATGCCCCAGGCAAAGAGTGCGGCGCATACAGGGTAGGTTCCCTGCAGGATGCCTGTTGTCCGGGCAGAGAGATGGGGCAGGGCGATGTTTTGCAAAAGGTAGCCGCCGATAGTGCAGCCAAGTATGCCATAGACGAGTATAACGATGTTGCGCCCGTTCATAAGCGCTTCAAGGTGCTGCTCTGATGCTCCGCCCTGGAAGGCGCACATGACAAGGCAGATGCCAGCTGCGCAAAGAGTCTGCACAAAGGACAGCGTCGTGGCATGGACGTAGGTAAGGGACCTTGCAGAGTAGATGAGCGAGAGGGCAAGCAGGACTGCAGCCAGCAGGGCCAGTATTTCACCCTTGCCAATGACAGGGAGCCCGTTCTTGGTGCAGAGCATGGAGAGCCCTGCCGTCAGGAAAAGGCAGAGGAAAAGATCCTGCCTTGTGCCAGGCTGGTGAAAGAGGACAATCAGAAGGACTGGCGTCAGGGCGCAGCTTAAGGATTTGAGAAAGACAACGGTGGATACGTCTGTCAGCTGCACTGCCATGTTGCAGGCCACAGTGGAGGCCGCAAGGCAGGCGCAGGGCAGAAGGTAGTGGCGCAGGGAAATCTTCTTCAAATCGTCCAGTATTGTCCTGTGCCACAGAAGCAGGAAAATCAGCACTGCCAGGACAAAGCGGACAGAGAGGAAAAAGGAAACCGGCACATCACGGTAGACCAGTTTGAGCAGGGCATCCATCAGCCCGTAGAGCACGCTTTGCAGAAGGATGAGAAAACCGTATTGTGTGAGCATAATCACTTTCTCCGGCCGGCAAATGAATAAGAGGGCACTTGGCTCAGTATAGTGGAGAAAAGCGGCTTATTTGTAAA
>CAVJEZ010000190.1:0-4117 GCA_963648625.1 Odoribacter splanchnicus | reverse complement strand
CCTGATGCCGCCACTGCCTGGCAGCCCAGGAAGAAGGAGCCGAAGACGTACAAAGAGCCTGTCATGTTCTTTGACGTGGAGACCAGGCGTTCTGCCCAGGAAGTGGGCGGCTGGGGCCATGCCGACAGAATGGGCGTCAGCGTGGTCGTTGTCTGGGACGGCAGCGCATTCAGAAGCTTTACCCAGGAAACGCTGGCCCAGTGCTTTGATCTTTTGCAGACAGCAGGCCTTGTGGTCGGCTTCAACAGCTTCCGCTTTGACTACAAGGTATTGCAGCCCTTTGCGCTCTTTCCCCTGCAGACCTTAAACGGGCTTGACATGCTGGAACATGTCGTCTCCCGCCTCAATTACCGCCTCTCACTGGACAACCTGGCCAATGCGACGCTTGGCACAGGCAAGACCGGCGACGGCCTCAAGGCCCTGGACCTGTGGAAAGAGGGCAAGATTGAAGAGCTTGCGGCCTATTGCACGCAGGATGTGGCTCTCACCAGGGATCTTTTCTACTACGGCAGGGAGCACGGCTTTCTGCTCTTTACCAACAAGTACGGGCAGAAGGTGCGCCTGCCTGTGTCCTGGTAGAATTCTGGCAGGCGCAGGTACAGTCTTCTTCAGCAGGAGGCCTCTTTAAGAGGTGCGCTTTTTAAGAAGCACTCTTTTTGTCGGCTTCCTCTTTTTCCATGCTGCTGATTTCCCTGTACAGCCATGCATTGACTGGCGTCTCAATGCCTAGCTTTCTGCCCTTGGCAAGCACGGTCCCTGCAAAAAGCTCCAGCTCCGTGGAGCGTCCGGCCAGGGCGTCCTGGCGCATGGATGGCATGCCGTCCGGATACAGGCTGTCCAGAAGGCTGACATAGGCTTTATAGTCTGATTCATCGAGAGGGATGCCTTCTGCATTGGCAATGCTCATGGCTTCACGCATGGCAGCAAGGCACGTTTCCCTTGGCCTGCCTTCTTTCTGCACTGTGGCGTAGGTTCCCTTAAAAACCGTTACTGTCTGGTTGAGCCCCACATTCAGCATCCATTTGGCATAGAGCCTGCGCTCTATGTCGTCATCCTTCTCGGCTGCGATGCCGGCTTGGGCAAAGAAGGAGAGGACATTTTCCAGAGCCGGTTCAAGGTCGGGCCTGGACTTCGGGATGCCCAGAATGAGAACGCCCTTTGCGTGGAAGGACAGGCTCTGGTTTTGGCACACTGCATCCATGCCCTGGGCAACACAGCGCAGGACCTTTGCCCCGGGATACGCTTTTTCAAGCTCCTGCTCGCTTGTGATGCCGTTTAAGAGAGAGAGAATGACAGTGTCTTCGCCCACGTGCCTCCCGATATCGGCAACGGCCTGCTTTAGGGCCGTTCCCTTGACGCAGACCAGGATGAGATCGGCAGGCCTCCTGGGAGTGTCCGCAAGATCGGCAAAGGACAGGTCCAGCCTTGTGCCATTGGAGAAGATGCCGCTCTTCCGGTAGCGTTCCTGCCTCTTTTTGTCTGCAAGGCAGGTCAGTGTGCAGAGTTCAGGATGTGCAGCAAGCTGTCCGGCATAGAGAATGCCCAGGGCGCCCAGGCCGATAAGGGAGACGTTAAGAGGTTCAGGCATATGGACTCCTATGATTTCTCCGGTGATTCAGGCGGTGATTTGCCCTGGCAATGCGTGAAAGGCCGGGGGAATATCTTTTGCAGCTAAAAGCCCGTGCTTAAGGGAAAAAGCAAAAGGCCCTTTGCGCCAGGACACAGCAGTCTTTGCAAAGGGCCTTTAAATTATCAGAAGTTATTCAGCTTTGCAGCCTTGCGTTAGGCTCTTTGAGCTTCGCCCTGTTCGGCCATGCGGCGCACTGTGATGCGGTGCAGGACAATGAGGGCAACAACCAGGACGCCCAGGGCGCTGCCAAAGCTCATAATGAAGCTGCCGTTTGTAAAGCCGGCCACGATATAGCCGACAAAGCAGCAGGCGGCTACGAGGAGGGCATATGGCAGCTGCGTTTCCACATGCTCTATATGGTCACAGCCGGATCCGGCACTTGAGAGAATGGTCGTGTCGGAAATGGGCGAGCTGTGGTCGCCGAAGATGCTGCCTGCCAGGGTGGCGGAGAGGCAGACGATGAGCATGTTGGGATCCATGGCTTCGGCAATGGGAATGACAATGGGGATCAGGATGCCGAAGGTGCCCCAGGCAGTACCGGTGGAGAAGCTTAAGAAGGCTGCCACAAGGAAGATGATGGCAGGCAGGAAGCTCATGGCAATGCCGCCGTCGGAGACGACGTGCTGCACAAAGGCGGGAGTGGCCAGAAGGTCGCGGCACACGCCGGAAATGGTCCAGGCCAGGACCAGGATGATGTTGGCGGGCAGCATGGACTTCATGCCTTCCATGCAGCCGTCAAAGAAGGTCTTCATGGACATGAGGCCGCGGGGCACAAACTGGAGGAAGGCCACGACCAGGGCGCCGAAGGAAGCCCATACCAGGGCCTTGGAGGCGGTGCAGTTGCCAAGGGCAGCCTGGATGGTGTGATAGGCTGCATCGCTGCCCCAGTAGCCGCCGTTGTACAGCATGGAAAGGCAGGAGAAGACAATCAGGGCCAGGATGGGCAGGACCATTTCGGCAATGCCGCCCTTGTCAGAGGGCTTGTTGTCCTGATCAACGTTGCGGACATTGCCAAGCTGTCCCTTTTCGGCACGGGCCTCGGCACGGGCCATGGGGCCGAAGTCCAGATTGAAGCTGGCTACGGCAAAGACCATGAAGATGGAGAGCAGGGCATAGAAGTTGAAGGGAATGGCTGCCACAAAGGCGGCCATTTCGCTGGGAAACGTGCCTGTGGTGGCCAGGGAGCTGCTGACTGCGGCGGCCCAGCTGGACACAGGGGCGATAATGCAGATGGGAGCAGCGGTGGCGTCAATAATGTAGGCCAGCTTTGCACGGGATATCTTGTAGGCGTCCGTGACAGGGGACATGACTGTGCCGACGGTCAGGCAGCTGAAGTAGTCATCAATAAAGATGCAGAGGCTTAGGCCGCTGGTGGACAGGATGGCCGAGCGCTTGCTCTTGATTCTTTTGGAAGCCCAGCGCCCGTAGGCACGGGAGCCGCCTGCCAGGTAGACGACATAGATAAGGGCGCCCAGCAGGGTACAGAAAATGAGAATATCAAAGTCCAGCTTCTTGCCCATGGTGTCGAAGCAGGTGGACATGGTTCCGATCAGAAGGTTTTCAGCCCCTGTACCTACGCTGTAGATAAAGGTGCCTGAAAGGATGCCAATCATGAGGGAGAAGAAGACTTCCTTGGTAGCCAGGGCAAGCACAATGGCTATCACCGGAGGAAGGATGGAAAGCCATCCCGCATAGTACGTTTCCATAAGATCCTCTAAAACTTGCAGCGAAAAGCATGCCTTTGACGGTAAAAAAGGCATGTTTTCGTATACTTTTTATACAGTACACGCCTTCCGCACTATGTCAGACAAGGGGCATCGGTGCAAGTTTTTTTACGCCAGCCGCAATATGCCGTGTGACAGCGCAGGAGCAGCATTCGGGGCTTTGGGGAAGACAGGCATCGGGAAGATCCGGAGCATCATGAAGCTGTGCCCTGTTTGCGTCCGGGGGCCAATGCCGTTATTATGTCGCAACTGATATTGTATCTGGCTGCACTGCCTGGCCGCATTATCTGCCGCACTGGTCCGAATTATAACATCCGAATTTTATCCGGAAGAACAAGGGAGAGTCCTGATATGCTTACTTCTGCCCGCAACTGCTTTGAAGGAAGAATAACCCAGATTGACAAGGGTGGCGTGAATGACGAAATCTGGGTGACGCTGCTCACCGGCGAAAAAATGGTCTCCATTATCACCCATGAGAGCTCGGAACGTCTTGGCCTGAAAGTAGGCGATGACTGCCTCATGATTGTCAAGGCAACGCACGTGGTCCTGTTCCAGGACAGGGATGACTATGTGTTTTCCTGCCGCAATGTCTACAAGGCCACTGTGACCGAGCTCCACTACGGCAAGGTGGCAACCGAGGTGGATCTTGTGACCGAGAAGGGAATGAACCTGACAGCCGGTGCCACCATCAGAGCTGCAAACGGGCTTAAACTAAGCCACGGTGCAAAGGTCCAGGCCATCATCAAGGCTCATCATGTCATTG
>CAVJEZ010000189.1:2853-4181 GCA_963648625.1 Odoribacter splanchnicus | reverse complement strand
AACTCAAGCAAATTTCTTCCCTTGCCTACCCTCCCGTATAAGGCGCACTTTAGCCTTGGGAAATTTTAGGGAACCGGACCATGTCCAAGAAGCATATTGAACGTATCGATCCTGAAACAGTCGCGCTCGCTCCCGTGGGTATTGACTCACATGCCCATGTGGACAGCTCAGCGTTTGACGATGATCGGGAAGAAGTCCTTGCCAGGGCGAAACGATGCGGGCTGGCACGCATTGCCAATGTCTTCCTCAATCCCCTGACTTTTCCGGAAGATGCCAGGATATTCGACAATCATCCCGAGGTGTTCTTCCTGCTCGGAGTTCATCCCGATGATGTTGCCGGTTTTACCGATGAGACACTGTCCTGCCTGCGCAGGCATGTTACGGAAAACAAGCGCATCCGCGCCATAGGGGAGATTGGGCTTGATTTTTCCCGCACCGAACCAGGCGGAGCCTCTCCTGACCAGCAGGCTGGTCCTTTTATAGCCCAGCTGAGACTGGCCAAGGAACTGGGTATGCCTGTCGCAATCCACTGCCGCAATGCAGAGGATATGACCCTGGCCATTCTTGAAAAAGAAGGTTTTTCGGGATATCCTCTTGTCTGGCATTGTTTCGGCGCAGACAGGGCTTTGGCTGAACGGCTTGTTGCCAATGACTGGTATGTATCCATACCCGGCACCATAACGTTCAAGAACAATCCCCAGGCTCGGGAAGCGCTGCCTTTATTTGCGCTCAACCGCCTCATGATTGAGACGGACTGTCCCTACCTTTCTCCCATGCCATGGCGCGGCACGCGCAACGAGCCGGCCTACACAGTCTTCACCATCAGGACCATGGCTGAATGCCTTGGCACCGATCCGGAAACACTGTGGCAGCAATGCGGTCAGAATGCCAGGACCCTTTACAGGCTTGAGGAACAGTAAAATAAACGCTTTCTCCTAATCAGGAGCCGGCAGACAAATTGCTACAATTCGGGCTCTATTCCCGAAAATTTTCCGGCGTTATGACGCCATGTACAGGAGCACACCCATAATGGATATCATTCGCAAAATCGAAAGCGAAAACCAGCGCCCGGATCTGCCTTCCTTCCGTTCCGGCGACACCGTCAAGGTTCACCTGCGCATTATCGAAGGTGAAAAACAGCGCATCCAGGTTTTCCAGGGCAGCGTCATCCGCATTCACCGCGGCACCACCGGCGCCAGCTTTACTGTGCGCAAAATTTCCGAAGGCATTGGCGTTGAGCGTATCTTCCCCCTCAACTCCCCCTTCATCGACCATATCGATGTTGTGAGCCGCGGTCTGGTTCGTCGCAGCCGTCTGTACTACCTGCG
>CAVJEZ010000189.1:0-1930 GCA_963648625.1 Odoribacter splanchnicus | reverse complement strand
ATGGCACACGGACAGCCGGCACAGCTCCCCTGCTTATCAGCAAGTAATGCCCCGGTCTGAAGCGTCTGTTAATCTGCTGTCATAAGGACGGAAAAACTCCATGCAAAACAATCTTTCTGACAAGTATTCAGACAGTGCTGCAGAGGAAGGCTCTTTGCAGGCAAAAGACCTGCCAGCAGGAAACGATCTCAAGAATGATTTTCCGCAGGACAAGGGGCGTCTTTTTATCGTAGCCACGCCCATCGGCAACAGGGATGACTTTTCCCCCAGGGCCAGGCGCATCATAGAGGGATGCGACTTAGTCCTTGCCGAAGACACGCGCCGCCTTTTCATGCTCACAAAAGAGCTTGGCCTGCGTGTCAGAAAAGCCGTCAGCTTTCACGATCACAACGAACGCCAGAAAGAACCTGAAATTCTGGCACTGTTAAGAGACGGCGCAACCATTGCCCTGGTTTCCGATGCCGGTACGCCGTTGGTCGCAGATCCAGGCTTCCGCCTGGTCTGTGCCTGCCGCGCACAGGGCATACCTGTCCATCCCGTGCCAGGGCCTTCTGCACCGGTAACCGCACTTAGCGCTGCCGGCATTGCCCCCCTGCCCTATACGTTTCTTGGCTTTCTGCCGAGGGACACAGGTCCAAGGACACAGCTTTTTTCCTCTTTTGCCCTGGTTCCGACAACGCTCATATTTTTTGAACGCAAGGACAGGCTGGCCCATGTACTGAAAGAGGCCCTGCCTGTACTGGGTCCACGGCAGGGCGTTGTCTGCCGCGAGCTCACCAAAATCTACGAAGAATTTATTCCTTTCCGCCTGGAAGAAGCAGACAAAATCCCTGATACGCTCTTAGGAGAAGTCACTGTGATTCTGGGACCGCCTGAAACAGTCAGCAGAACACCCGAGGCCGAAGTGCTTGCCCTGGCAGAGGAACAGGCGGGGAACATGAAGCCAAGGGAACTCTCCCGCACCCTGCAGACGCTTGTCTCAGGCTGGACCACAAAGGAGCTCTACAGCCTGCTTACAAATCGCTCCGGCAAAAAGGACTGAATTCCTAGAGGGTACTGGCAGCACGAAGCAGCTGCCTTGCCATAAAGGAAACCCTGTCGCTGAAAAAGAAGCAGATGCACAAGGCCATAGTGGCCAGGAAAGCATATTCGCCAATGCCGCCTGTCTTGCAAAGCTTGAGGGACAGGCGGTTTTTGCGGCTGAAAGGACGCAAGGGAATTCCCTGCACTGTCAGCATGTCCAGCACGACATGGCTCAGCCCGCCAATAAAAAAACCTGTCAAAACAGGCCTGAGGGCAAAATTCATCTGCTCAGGCAAAAAACAAAGCGTGGCAAAAAATCCTGCCAGCCAGAGGCCCGGCCAGTGGGAAAAGCCTCTGTGCACAGTGTTAAACCCTTTTTGCCTGTTCCTGAAAAAGCCGGCTGCCTTCTGATCCATAACATCGGGGAAAATGCCGCCAAACCAGGCTGCGGCAAGCCCGCTGGCCGGAAGGCCGAGCCAGAGACCCGCAGCCAGAGCGCCTACCTGATGTGTTACCCAGCGCATGTTGTATCCTCTTCCATAAACAGTTTTGTTTCCTCAAGGATAAGCCAGGCATCCAAATGTACAGACCCTGTCTTATTCTCCCCTGCTGGAAGTAGGCGTTTTTCCCGGGCATGGCAAGACATACTGTGCTGTTTGCCGGTTTTCCCTGCCCTGTCCCCTTATGAGTGCTGTTATGAGCCCTGTTATGCTTCGCTGGATGCTCGGGCCAGGCGCAGGAAACGTGCAGCTGCCACGCTTTGTGCCACGCACTTTTTGCCTTCCCCTGATGTGCGCACAACGCCCTTTTCTTTCATGGGCACGCTTGCATTTGCCCTGCGTACTTCCTTTTCCAGGGCATCCCTCAGCATGGCAAAGGACTGCTCCACTTCAGGATAGGCATTGTC
>CAVJEZ010000188.1:0-4221 GCA_963648625.1 Odoribacter splanchnicus | reverse complement strand
ATATCGTCCCCTGGGACAGGGATATGCTATCGGAAGCAACTTCTGAAAAGTTGCGACAAAGAGCTTTGTGAACAGGCGCCATGCCATCTGAAATGACAGTGCCTGTGACGGCAAAAACAGACGTTTTCAACCTGTCAAGCTTTTTCATATAAAATATTTATTATGCTTTTGGCAAGGATTTGCCGGAAGCCAATTTGCACGCCTGCCTGTCAGAAGATCAGTCACCGGGCTGGCTGCTTCTTTTGGCGTCAAAATATCCGCTGATGGTGCCGGTAACGCACACGGAAAAAGAAGGAAAGCCGCAGCCTGCAAGAACTCCGGCAACGCTTTTGTGCCATTCTTCCTTCCACAGCAGGACCTGCAGGACCGGCTCAGGCGTCAGGCGCAGGCGGAAATCAGGGAAAAGCCTTTGCCCTTTGGCATCATGCAGGGCAAAAAGGGCAGCTTCAGCCTTGCCAAGGCGTGCAAGTTCATCAGCATGCGCGCAAAGCCCGTAGTCATAGCGCGTAAGGAGGCATGGCCTGGCTTTTTCCGCAGGCATGGGAAAGCCCATGGCTTTTGCATGATCCGTAATGGCTTTCTTGGTCAGATTAGCCATGGCAAGGGGCGAGAGGACGTGCTCTTCTGCCAGGGCCTTCAGGCCGGGCCTGTATTTTGCCTGGTCATCCTCGTTGCTCCCGTCGCAGAGAAGGCGCCCATTTTCCCCTGCTGCAGCAAGATGCTGCCTGATGCCCTTCATAAGATGCTTTTTGCAGTAATAGCACCGCAAAGGATCGTTATGGGCCACTTCGGATATTTTCAGGGGATCCATGGAAATCTCCGCATAAGGGAGCCCCATGTGCCTGGCAAAGTCCCTGGCACCTGCGGTTTCAGAGGCCGGAATGTGCGGGCCTGTGATATGGACGGCCAGGACGTCATGCTGCTGTTCAAGGCAGACAGCACAGAGAAAGCGGCTGTCCAGGCCGCCTGAAAAGGCAACGGCCAGGGGTGGAAGGGCGGCAAGAAGGCTGTGCAGGCCGTTTAAGCCAGACGCCGCTCCGTTTGTGCCGAGCGCCATGCCCTACCATACAAGGCGCATGGGCACGCCGTGCTGCGCCATGTATTCCTTGCACTGGCGTATGGTGTATGAGCCGTAGTGCACAATGGAAGCAATAAGTGCTGCCGAGGCACCGCCCTTTGTGACGGCATCAAGCATATGTTCCGGCTTTCCGGCACCGCCCGATGCGATGACAGGAATGCTGACGGCATCTGCAACGGCCCTTGTGAGGGTAAGCTCATAGCCGTCCTTGGTGCCGTCTGCATCTATGGAATTGATGCACAGTTCCCCTGCCCCCATCTTTTCGCAGGTGCGGGCCCATTCCAGGGCATCCAGCCCCATTTTTACCCTGCCGCCGTGAATGACTATCTCATAGCCTGACGGTATTTCCCTGCTTTGGGGGACGCGCAAAACATCCATGCCGACCACGACGGCCTGGCTGCCAAAGGCCATGGCGCCTTCGCTGATAAGTTCAGGCGTCTTGACTGCTGCCGAGTTGATGGAAATTTTTTCGGCACCTGCCAGGAGCACGTCGCGCATATCCTGGACAGTGCGGATGCCGCCGCCGACGGAAAAGGGGATGAAGATGTTTTCAGCCACTTTTTCCACGACGTTCAGGAAGATGCCCCTGTGCTCGCAGGATGCTGTGATGTCGTAAAAGACGATTTCGTCGGCGCCTTCCTCGTAGTATTTGCGGGCGCTTTCAACGGGGTCGCCTATATCGATATTGCCGGCAAATTTTATACCCTTGGTAAGCCTGCCGTTGCGTACATCCAGGCAGGGAATGACACGTTTAGACAGCATGGCCTTGCTCCTTGCAGTAGCTGTAGAAATTTCTGAGGACGGCCTGTCCGGCCCGGCTGCTTTTCTCAAGATGGAACTGCGTGGCCCAGAGGCCGGGGCGGCCGTAGAAGGAACAGAAGCGCATGCCCCCGTATTCCGTAAAGCCGGTGGCCAGTTCCGGATCCGGTTCCACATAATAGCTGTGCACAAAGTAAAACTGCGCTTCCCTGTCTATGCCGGCAAAGAGTGCATTTTCCTTTTCACAGACAACGGAGTTCCAGCCCATATGGGGGACAGGTGCGTGCGATCCGTCTTCCAGCTTCAATGTGTCCGGAAATTTTTTGCACTGGCCCTTTATGATGCCAAGCGTCCGGGTGGGGCCTTCCTCGCTGCTTTCCAGAAGAATCTGGCAGCCAAGGCAGATGCCCAGCAAAGGCTGGTTCTTTGCGACGGCCTCTTTTAAAAAGATGTCGAGGCCCTGCGACTCAAGAACGCCCATGGCCTGGGCGGCGGATCCGACGCCTGGGAAGATGATGCCTTCTGCGGCGGCAAGCTCGCTTTTGTCAGCCGTGATGGCCGCGGGGATGCTGAGATGCTGCAGTGCGCGGAGAACGCTGGTCTGGTTTCCGGCCTTGTAGTCAAGAATTGCTAACATGATGGAATCCTGGAGGGGAAAGGCAAGAAGGAGAAGAGGCTGGGGGAATAAAAACAGTAAAGTCCAAGTTTTACCGTTCGGACAGAAAAAGACAAGTCCCGGTTTTTTTTTGCGCCATGCAGTGCTGCAGGCTGGCGGGGCATCATTTTCTGCTGTTGTTGTCTTGACAGTGCCTTTGGGGTATTATCTACCGTTTGCCGGTCTGCTTGCGGACCGGCAAACTGGCATACAGACTAAGGACCGGGCAGGAACCTGGACAGGAAGTTGTGCAAGGAGATGGGAGCATGTCGTACAATCAGTCTGAAAAGTCGTCTCTTCCCATAGGCATATTTGACTCGGGTGTCGGCGGTCTGACTGTCCTTGCTGCGCTGCTCAGGCATCTTCCCTCGGAAGACTATTACTTTCTTGGTGATACAGCCCGCCTGCCCTATGGCACGAAGGGGCCTGAAACCATTATTAACTATACCGTGCGCGCTGCTGCGCGCATTGTGAAGAGCACGCCCATCAAGATGCTTGTCGTTGCCTGCAATACAGCAAGCAGCGTCTGCCTGCCGACACTCAGGGCACTGTATCCGGACATTCCGGTGCTGGGCGTTATCGGGCCCGGCGCTAGGGCCGCCGTGTCTGCCTCAAAGTCAGGCTGCATAGCCGTCCTGGCCACGGAAGCCACTGTGCGCGGCGGGGCCTATACAGAAGCCATACACAGGCTGAATCCCAAAGCGCAGGTTTTGAGCAGGGCCTGTACCCTCTTTGTCTCCCTGGCAGAGGAAGGCTGGCTGGAAGGCGATGTCGTGGAAGGGACTGCCAGGCGCTATCTCTCCGGCATCCTGGCAGGTCCGGCAAAGCCTGACACCATACTGCTCGGCTGCACCCATTTTCCCCTGTTGCAGAAGGCCATAGCCAATGTCGCCGGCGAGGGCGTGCGCATAGTGGACTCGGCCGAGACAACGGCCAGGGCAGTCAGCGAACTTCTGGCAGAACAGCATCTTGCCAACACTTCAGCAAAGCCCGGGAAGGTGCATTTTATGGCAACGGACAATGTTGCCAGGTTTGCGGCCATAGGCGGCAATTTCCTGGGGCGTTCGCTGGCCGGGACCGACGTGGAGCTCGTTGACCTTTAATATGTTCCCTCAGGCAGGCTGATGTGGGTTCTTTTGGGCAGTGCCTTGCGCATGCGCAGGTAGTGCTCTGTCCCGATGAGCCTTTTGTTTGCATGCCCGCCCTTCATGCGCTCCTTTGGCGTGCAGGCCATGCTCTCGATGGGGCCCGAGAGTTCCTCCACAGGCGGATCAAAGACTTCCCAGAGGCCGTTTATTTCCTTGCGCGGGTTTACATGCCTGCCAGAGCCGTCCTTGATGGCAATATGCAGATGGGCCCCTGTTGTGCGCCCTGTGCAGCCTACCTTGCCGATATGCTGCCCCCGTGCGACTTCATCTCCTTTGGCAGCCAGGATTTCTGACATGTGCGCATAGGTGACCAGCCTGCCGTCTTCCTGCTGCACCTGCACCATCAGCCCGGCAGCACCGTTCATTCCGGCTTCGACAACCACGCCCTTTTGCAGGGAGCGTATAGGCCAGCCTATATGCGCCCGTATGTCGAGCCCCGTGTGGACATGTCCTGAGCCTGGCTGGCTCAGGCTGGTCCGCTTTGCACCATAAGGGGATGTGACAAGCTCCCTGAGATCCGGCCAGAGTTCCCTGACTTCCTGCGGATAGAGTTCGGCGTCTGTTTTTGTATCCGCCTGGGC
>CAVJEZ010000187.1:0-4226 GCA_963648625.1 Odoribacter splanchnicus | reverse complement strand
CCTTGTTCCCAGATGGAACGGGGACTCCTCCTTCATGGCAGTCATGGACGAGGTGCGCACCATGCCTGAAAGCCTCTCTGAGACCTATGCCAAGCTCAAACCATTGTTTGCCAATGCGCCGACCACCTGCCAGGGGAGGGAGAACCAATGCGGTATATAAAAGCCTTACTCATCATCTGCGTGTTTTTTGTGTGCATGATCTTCTTCTTCCAGAATCATGCCATCCTGTCCAAGACAGTAACCTTCCAGCTTAACCTGCTTGTCATGCCGGCCATGACATCCATTGCAATCCCCTTCTATTTTGTGATGCTGGGAGCATTCCTGCTGGGCGCCCTGCTCTGCCTGGGCTTCCTTCTCTTCGACAGGGTAAAGATGCAGGCAGGCCTTGCACGTGCCAATATGCGCATGCGCTCCATTGAAAGCGACCAGCGCAGGATGCTTGGCAGGATGAAGGAGCTTTCCTGTGCTCCCGAGGAAGAAAAGAGCATTCTGGCTTCCCTTAAGGAAAGCTTCAGCTTCAGTTTCCTGGGCAGGGGCAGGAAGGAAAAGGCAGAAGCTGCCGAAGAGAAAAAGCCGGAAAACGGCAAGGATGCGTACATCAACGAATTCTTCAGGGAATCAACGCCTGACGAAATAGAGGCAGACCAGGCTACCCTGCCCACAGAAAAGTCCTCTGAAAAGACGCCCGCTGATAAGGCATCCGCTGAAAAGGATACGCAAAAAAGCGCCTGAGACTAAGGTTATATCATCACCCAATCACCACTCATTCATCAGTCTGACTGAAAGGACCGCTGCGGAAAGAATCCCGGCGGTCCTTTTTTGCGGCCTGTTTTCTGCCGCAAAGCCCGTCCGCTGCCATCAGAACCGGCAGCACCCGGCACAGAAGCTTCTGCGGTTGCAGCAGGCATGGCATTCCGGCACTTGGGGCATGCCGTTGCGGACTGGACAGCTGGCCGGGAAATCCTGGCGCACGCATCGTTTGCAATGCCTCTGGAAGCTGATTCCCTGACGGCAGCCAGCCTTGCCTTCCTGCCTGAGCTTTCCAATTCCTGCCCGTTTTTCCGTGCCGGAACTGCCCTGCCCGGAACTGTTTGGGACATGCAGCACAAAAAGGCATAAAGAAAGGGACAGCGGCTGTTTAAGCAGCACACTGTCCCTTGTAATCGTCCGCCAGGCGGACTTGTTATAAGGCTTTGCTAGATCTTGAAGCGGGGATCCTTGGCAACTTCTTCACGCACATACTTGAACAGCATGGGGCTTAAGAGCAGGATGCCGATAAGGTTTGGTATGGCCATCATGGCATTGGCGGTATCGGCGATAAGCCAGACAAGGTCAAGCGTGATGACACAGCCGGAAGCCATGATAAGGCAGAAGGCAATTCTGAAGGTCCTCAGAATCTTGTCGCCAAAAAGGTAGATGGCGCAGCGTTCGCCGTACACGCACCAGCCCATGGATGTTGTAAAGGCGAAAAGGCAGAGGCAGATTGTCACTGCCCAGGCACCAGGCTCGCCAAGCTGGGACTTAAAGGCAACAGAGGAAAGCGTGCCGCCGGAAATGCCGGAGCACCACAGGGGAGAACCTGCCTGTACTGCGGAATTGCCCAGGGAAGCTGCAAGGTCGGCCGGCACTGTGGAAACCAGGATCACAAAGCCGGTCATGGAGCAGACAATGAGGGTATCAATGAAGACGTCCAGCATGCCGATGGAGGCCTGCACCAGGGGGCTTTCAGCAGTGGAGGCTGCGTGGGCCATGGGGGCTGTGCCAAGGCCTGCCTCGTTGGAGAAGACGCCGCGGGCAACGCCCATGCGGATGGCCAGCATGATGCCGGCGCCGGCAAAGCCGCCGGTAGCGGCAGTGGGCGTAAAGGCGTCTGTCACGACCCACAGGAACACGGAAGGAACCTTCTCAATGTTCATGCCTATGATGATAAGGCAGACAATAATATAGAAGGCAGCCATGAAGGGAACAAGCTTGCCTGCAACATAGCCTATGCGCTTTACGCCGCCAATGAGGATGCTGTAGGACAGCACCAGCAGCACTGCACAGACAATCCACTTGTTGACGCCAAAGGTTTCATTAACGCCCACGGCAATGGCGTTTGCCTGGACCATGCCGCCCACGCCCATGAAGGTGGCAATCATGCCAAAGATGGCAAAGGCTGTGGCCAGCCAGCGCCACTTGGGTCCGAGGCCGTTTTTGATGAAGTACATGCAGCCGCCGACCCAGTTGCCCCAGGGGGTTCTCTCACGGTATTTGACGGCGAGCATGACTTCGCAGAACTTTGTCATCATGCCGACAAAGCCGGTCATCCACATCCAGAACAGGGCGCCGGGTCCGCCAATGGCAATGGCCGTGGCCACGCCGACGATGTTGCCGGTGCCGATATCGGCGGCAATGGCTGTCATGAGCGCATTCCAGGGAGAAATTTCACCATCAGCGGACTGATGCTGACGGCCCTTCCAGAGGCACTTGTAGGCAGCAAGCCAGTTGCGGAAAGGATAGAATTTAAGACCGATATTAAGGTAAATGCCCGTACCAACGAGCAATACCAGCATGACGGGACCCCACACAAGGTTGTTGAGCGGAGTCAGAATGCTGGTCAGCAGTTCTTCCACGATAATTCCCTCCGGGGAAGAGACGGGTGGGAGAGAATGCCGTCAGACCCTTGTCTTCAGGCAAGGCCCCGTCTCAGTGCAATACGACTGTATCTCTTCTGTGCTGTGCCTGGCTTGCCCGCAGGCAAAAAAGGAAGCACAGGGGGGAGCATTGCATGTATGCGCCGTCCTGAAGGCCTGGGACCGGCCCTGCCCATGCCGTACAAAACGGCAAAAAACAAGACGGCAGCACAATCTGTACATGAAGAAAAAAGCCTTTGGCATCCGCCAGTCCCAAAAGGACGGAGCCCCTGACATTCAGAATTCAACATGTATAATAAAATTGTATATACAATAGTTCTGACTTTTTCCAGACAAAATATTTCCAGCCAAAGTTCAGAGCAGGCCTGCACAGGATGTCGTCCATGCTGCATCGGGCCAGTCTGTGCCGCCCGGCACTAAAAAAGGCCTCCCTTCCCCGCACAGGATCAGCCTGAGTACATATGGGAAAGGGGGCCTTTCTTGTTTTTGGCTGCTATCAGCAAAATGGCCGCATTAGGGGCTTTTAGGCACAGACACGCCTGAACCAGCCGCGCAGTCCGGACAAAAAGCCTTTTGCTGCTGGCTTTTCATTGCCTGATTCCTGGGGGATAGTGCAGGAACTGTCCAGCGCCTTCCATTCCAGGTCCAGCACAAACTGATCCCCGTCGTTAGCAGGCAGGCTGTACGTAAAGGATTTGTCGTGGCAAACGCAGACACTGTCCTTCAGGACAGGCTCATTGTTGATCACAAATTTTGTGTAGCAGATCCACACTGGAAATCTCGTCCTGTCCTTCAGCCGGAAGTCAATGCCCCTGAGGTCTATGCGCAGCTGCCCTGAGCCGGCACACTGTATCTTTAGAGACATCCTTTTCCCGCTGGAAGCCACTACCGTCCCCTGCCCGTTTTTGTCGCAAAACCATTTGGGGCGGCTTACAGAGGCGCTTTTGCTTTCAAGCACGGCAATGCTGTTCCTTGCAGAACCATAGTTCTTCAGATCTACCCTTGCAGTACTGTACATCAGGAGGCTGTCTGCATCAGGAGCCTCATCGTCTGATTCGTCGGGAAGCCCGGATTTGCTCAGGGCATCCAGGCAGGCTGTAATGCTGTTGCTGCCAGGGCACGGCCGGACCTGCTGGTCCTGATCGGGAATGTCGCTGATATATTTTGCCATGCCGATGGCTGCGTATGCCTCGGACAAGGGGGCATAGCTTGCCCTCCTGACTTTGCTGGCCATAAGGTCATACACATGGTCAGGGAATGACAGGCAGAAAACATGCCTGAACTTGTGTGAAAAGAAGACGCCCCTGAGATAGGCATCGACATCCTGTCCGGAATACGCCTGCACTGCTGCTTTCGGTGCCGGTGCATCTGCTGCAGCTACATCGCGCTTTGTTTCAGGATCTGCTGCAGCTCCCAGCCTTTCCAGTTCCAGGTTATGGTTAGCAAAGGGGACAAGGGCGTTTATCCGCCTGGCCTCGGCAATGGTTGCGCTGTCAATGGACCTTCCGCCTTCAAACTTGAAATCAAGAAGCCCGGGGAAATAGCGGACGAAGATGAGGGCCAGAAGGAGATTTTTGTCTTTGCAGCTGT
>CAVJEZ010000186.1:2538-4245 GCA_963648625.1 Odoribacter splanchnicus | reverse complement strand
TGCCTTATTTCTTGGGCTGTTCTTCCTTCTGTGCCTGTGTATCGGCAACAAAGCCTTCCGGAACAGGCTGGGATGTATCGTCAACGTCAATGATACGTCCCTGCAGCCAGACATAGGCGTCTATTTCATCGCCTACCTTGGGTTCATAGTCCTTGAGAACGGCCTTTGATGCGTAGATAGGCAGAAGAACGGGATCACGTCCCTCAAAGGGGAATCTGACATACAGCAGCTTGACGTCCATTTTGTCGAGCTTGTGATCCTCAATCTGGTCGATGGTGGTGCGCATCTGGTATTCGCAGTAATTGTGGCCGGGCATGATGATATGCTGTCCTGCCATCTTAATCTGCAAAGGCGGCACGTCCAGACGGCTGGAGCCGGGATGTTCCTCAAGCCATTTGGCGGCGTATTCCTCGTAATAAGGGCCCTGGGTGATGGTCAGGTCGTCCAGGAGCGCCTTTTTAAGGGCAAAGGCCAGTGCGCCTACCAGAAAGGTCTGCTTGACACCGGGGGTAAGGTCATCCTTGTCGCGGCTGTACATGGGGTCATAGAACCACATGGGCTTGTAGCCTTCCTCGACAAAGGCTGCCACATTGGCGCCCATGCCCTGCTGCCAGGCATGCACGCTGTCTACGGTAAGATCATTGGGCAGACCTTCAATGAGCGGGAAGCAGTCCATGGGACGCAGCTTTTCCTTTTCCTTGCCGCCCACAAGGACGGCCGCACGGACAGGCTCTTCCTTGGGCCAGGCCATGACGTGGAACTCATTGCCGGACCGTTTCCAGCTCCATGAGGGACGGCTTCCGCCGGCGCTCAGGCAGGTAGCGACAACCTGGTTTATGAGCTTCTGGGGCGGTGCGCCGAGCAGCACGGCAAAAGGCATGCCCAGTCCTTCAAAATGCGTCCTGTCACCACCAAGAATCTTCTGGCGGGCATCCTGCTGGGGAGCAGCGGCATTTGCTTTTTCTGACGACGTTTCAGGAGCGTCCTTTGTATCCAGTAATTTTTTCAGTTTTACCATGAAGCAAGTCTCCTTGGGCGAAGCAGAGTTTTTGAAAGGCGGCAGCAGGGCTTATGCTATAAGGACAGTCTTAATCTTCCTTATGTCTTAAAACGGCTTGTCTGATTCCGTTTGCCCCGCTGCTGCTTTCCTCTGGTGCTGAACCGCTGGTTCTAGCGGCGGTCTCCGCGGTCACGTCCGCGTCCGCCGCGGCGCTCTCCGCCCCTGTCTCCATGTCCGCCGCGTCCTTCGGATCTGGCAGGACGGGCTGTCTCCTCGGGATTCCAGGGATGGCCCTGCTCCTCAAGGATGACTGCCTTGCGGCTGGCACGGATGCGGTCGCCGTTGATTTCGATGACCTTGACGGTCATTTCCTGGCCAAGGCTGACCACGTCGGAAACCTGGGGCACGCGGTTGGTGTCAAGCTGGGAGATATGCACGAGGGCTTCGACATTGGGAAGAATTTCCACAATGCAGCCGATTTCAAGAAGCTTCTTCACCTTGCCGGTGTAGTTCTTGCCAAGCTCTGCATGCTGGTCATAGTAGCTCAGCATGGCGCAGGTGCGTTCCAGAGCATCGGCAGTGGGGGCAAAGATGGAAATGCGGCCGCTGTCCTCAATGTCAACTGAGGCACCGGTGGCAGCAGTGATGGCCTTGATGTTCTTGCCTCCGGGACCGATGATCAGGCGGATAATGTCAGGATTGACATA
>CAVJEZ010000186.1:0-2303 GCA_963648625.1 Odoribacter splanchnicus | reverse complement strand
TCGGTCAGGATGATGAACTTGTCGCCTTCCTTGATAAGGCCCATGGCCACGCCGGCAACAGGAGCGGAAATCGGCACGCCTGCATCCATAAGGGAGAGGCAGCCGCCACAGACGGCAGCCATGGACGAGGATCCGTTGGACTCCACTGTCTCGGAGACCACGCGGATGGTGAAGGGGAAGGTGCTCTCGGCAGGAAGCACGGGGCGCAGGGACTTTTCAGCCAGGGCGCCATGGCCGATTTCGCGGCGGGAGAGGCGCACGGGCTTGACTTCGCCCACTGAGAAGGGCGGGAAGTTGTAGTGCAGCATGAAGTGCTTCACCACATCGCCGTTCAAAGAATCCATGCGCTGCTCGTCGGTTGAGGAGCCCAGGGTTGTCACAGCCAGGCTCTTGGTCTCGCCGCGGCGGAAGATGGCAGAACCATGGGTACGCGGCAGGACAGAGCTCTGAATCTGTATGGGACGCACCGTCTTGGTGTCACGGCCGTCGATACGGGTTCCCTCGGTGACAATGCGCTTGCGCACGAGCTTCTTTTCCAGGGCGGCGATAAGATCGCCTGCCTCGGCAAGGGCCTCGGGCTTTTCGGCAAAGGCAGGATCAGCAGCAAGGCCGTCCATGACTGCCTTCTTGACAGCGGCACGTGCATCCTTGCGGGCCATCTTGTCGGGAATGCGCAACGCTTCCTCAATGCCGGCCGCTGTGGCAAGCTCTTCAACTTTTGCAACCAGGGCCGGATCATCCTCATGGGGCGTGAAGTCCATCTTGGGCTTGCCGGCCTTTGCACGCAGCTCTTCCTGGGCTTCCACCATGGGCAGGACCTGCACGCGGGCCCATTCAAGGGCGTCGATGAGCACGTCCTCAGGCACAAAGTGCGCCTCGCCCTCGACCATGGTCAGGGCATTGGAGGAGGCTGCAAAGACCAGCTCCAGGTCGCTTTCCTTGCGCTGGGCAAAGGTGGGGTTGAGCACAAACTCGCCGTTGACGCGTCCCACGCGGGCACCAACAACAGGGCACTCAAAAGGCAGGGAGGACATGTGGATGGCAGCAGAGGCTGCGGTCATGGCCAGCACGTCGGGATCGTTTTCCTGGTCAGCTGAAAGCACTGTGGCCAGGACCTGCACGTCCTGCAGAAGACCCTTGGGGAAGAGGGGACGGATGGGACGGTCGATGAGGCGGGAGACCAGGGTCTCATGCTCGGAGGGACGGCCTATCTCGCGGCGGAAGTAGCTGCCGGGAATACGTCCGGAGGCATACATGCGCTCGGAATACTCGACAGTGAGCGGGAAGAAGCCCTTGCTCTGCTCCAGGGCTGTGGAGCACACGGTAACCAGCACGACAGTGCCGCCGCACTGGGCCCACACTGCGCCGTCTGCCTGGTTGGCAACGCGGCCAGTCTCAAAGATATACTCTTTGCCGAGGACATTGCATGTCACTCTTGTGGGAGAGAAAATATCGTTGTTCAAGAAAATCTCCTTGAGAAGGGGACTCCGTGAAAAGCAAAAAACACGGGCGAAACGGGCTTTCCGGTTTTCACGGATACCCCTTCAAAACGTCTGTTCCTTAGCTAAAAAAGGGACCCCGAAAGGCCCCTTTTTTTTGAATGCTTTTGTATTACTTGCGCAGCCCGAGCTTCTCAATAAGGGCACGGTAGCGCTGGATGTCCTTGCTCTTGAGGTAGTTCAGGATGTTGCGGCGCTGGCCGACCATCTTCAGCAGGCCGGTGCGGGAGTGGAAGTCCTTCTTGTGCACCTTGAAGTGCTCGGTGAGGCCCTCGATGCGGGCCGTCAGCAGGGCAACCTGCACTTCCGGGGAGCCCGTGTCGCCCTCGTGGCGGGCATGGGCATCAATAACAGCTTTTTTCTGGGTAGGATCCATAACCACAGCAGTTCTCCTTGATGAGAATAATGGTGATACAATTACGACCACAGCCCCCTGCTTACCGTCAGCACAGGCGCTCCTGTCTCCCCGGCAATCTTTGCCAGGGCAAGAAGCCCTGTGTCATCCTTAAGCAGCGCCTGCCCGTTGTTTGCCAGGACAGCGTCAATGCTTCCGGCAGGACAGGCAACCGGCCTTCCGTTGCGCACATACTGCGCAGCAGTCTTTTCAAGATGAATCACAGGCCATGCCGGCAATGCTTCCTCAATGGGCCTGACATACGAGGCAAGGTCCTGAGGCGCATCAAGCACCGTATCCAGCGGTACGGACTGCGACAGCGAAAAAGGGTGGCTGTATTCACGGGTCAGGGCTGTCAGCACGGCGCCGCATTGTAAACGCATCCCCAAGCTGTGGGCCAGGGATCGTAT
>CAVJEZ010000185.1:0-4246 GCA_963648625.1 Odoribacter splanchnicus | reverse complement strand
TTTGGAGCACTAATGGGTAGAAGGTTTAGATTTGTAACCCTCTGTCTCATCCTCGCTTTTATGGTGACAGGCTGTGCCAAGAAGAGACATGATACGTCCGATGCCAGCCAGTATGTTCATCGCTATGAGCAGTTCCGCCAGAACTACGATGCTCAGGGATTTTATGTCCAGGATGAAGACCTGGAAGATGACGGGGATGTATGGCAGACCGGCCGCAAGACGAAGAACAGGTGGAACGGCACTCCGCCCAAGGGCGATTCAGCCGTAACCAATATCGTTCTTGACAGGGCGCATAAATCTATCGGTACCCCGTATCATTTTGGCGGGACAACGCCGGGCGGCTTTGACTGCTCAGGCTTTGTGCAGTGGGCCTACAAAGGGGCCGGCATCAAGCTGCCCAGGACCGCCCAGGAGCAGTCCCTGGCAGGATACAAGATCCGCGACAAATCCCAGCTGAGGGCCGGCGATATCGTGGCCTTCCGCCGCAGGGGCGGCTACCATACCGGCATCTACATAGGAAACGGCAAGTTTATCCATGCTCCGCGCCGCAACCAGACCGTGCGCGTCGAATCCATGGATACGGACTATTTTGCCCGCAACTATATAGGCGGACGCCGCATAGACAGCAGCCGCCGTTCTGCCCAGCTGGCCCAGGCCACGCAGAAGGAGGACAAGGAGTACCAGTCCTCGGGCAAGAGAAAGTCAAAGAAGCAGCAGTCTGTTTCCAGGTCCGGCAAGAAGGAGAAGGCTTCCTCAAAGTCCAGATCCGACAGAAAGGAAAAGGCTTCCTCCAAGTCCGGGTCCGACAGGAAGGAAAAGGCTTCCTCCAAATCCAGGTCTGACAGGAAGGAGCAGGCCTCCTCCAAGTCCAGAAGCAGCAAGAAGGAACAGGCTTCCAGGGAAAGCAGCCGTTCTTCCAAGAAGCAGGATGCTTCCAGCGGAAAGGGCTCGTCCGGTTCAAAGGACAGCGCCAGCAGGAAAGACAGGAAGAAGCCTGACAATTCTGCCGGCAGCTCAAAGCCTTCCAAGAGCAGGCAGGATGCCTCCTCAGGGAAGTCAAAGGATAAAAGCTCTGCCTCTTCTTCATCAAAGAAGTCAAAGCCTGAAGTGAAGCAGCAGGAACGCAAGATCGAAGTCAGGCGTTCCTCAAAATCAAGCTCGGAACAGAAAAAGAAAGACTAAGGCCTGCTGTCAGGCCGGCCGGATGAAAGGGCGCCGCTAAGGCGCCTTTTCTTTAGGCTGACGGGAGAGAAAATGACCATACGCGGAAGGCTGGCGCCAAGTCCCACGGGCATGGCCCACTTAGGCAATGCCTGGTCCTTTCTTTTGTGCTGGCTCTCGGTGCGCTCGCAGCATGGCGAGCTTGTCCTGCGCATGGAGGACCTGGACACCGAAAGAAGCTCTGTTGTCTATATGCAGATGCTGATGAGCGATATCCGCTGGCTGGGCCTTGACTGGGACGAGGGACCCACCCCTGAAAAGGAAAATTCCTCCTATCACCAGTCCAACAGGCATGCCTTCTACACGGAGGCCCTGGACAGGCTCAGAAGCATGGGGCTCTGCTATCCCTGCTTCTGCTCGCGCAGGGATTTGAAGCTGGCCTCTGCCCCGCATCTGGGCGACGCAGGGCCGGCTTATCCGGGAACCTGCCGCAACCTGCCGCCTGAAGAGGTGCAAAGGCGCATACAGAAAGGCGACCGCTATGCCATGCGCTTCAAATCCTGTGGCAGGAAGTATGAGTTTGACGACTTGATTGAGGGCAGGCAGTGCCTTACCCTGGAAGAGTGCGGCGGCGATTTCAGCCTGCAAAGGCCGGACGGCGTTTTTTCCTACCAGCTTGCCGTCAGCGTGGACGACGGCCTGATGGGCATAAACCAGGTAGTGCGGGGCAGGGACATTCTGCCGTCCACGCCAAGGCAGCTTGCCATACTGGAAGCGCTGGGCTTTGCGCAGCCTAAGTATGCGCACATTCCCCTGCTTATGGACAGCTCAGGCGACCGCCTTGCCAAAAGGCATGCCTCCTTAAGCCTTGAGGCATTGCGCATGCGGAACGTGACGCCATGGCGTGTTATCGGGCTGCTTGCCTTTATTGCCGGGCTGACCGACAGGCGCGAAGAGGTCCATCCCGCTGACCTTGTCGGACTGTTTGACATAGCGTCGCTTCATTGTCATGATTATCAGGTTAGTCAGTATGATTTGCAGTGGCTTGAAGGCAGGGAGGTTAAGGAATGACCAGGATAACCAGTGCTTTTCTTGATGAGCTGTTCCCTAAGGAGAGGACAGAGGCTTTTTTTGATGCTTTGTTCGGCGGTGCCGAGGAAGGGGCATACGACATTGTCCTGCGTCCGAGAAAGGAATCGGACAAGGAAGTGGATCTTGCCTTTGAGCTGCACCAGCGCCCGGGCAAGTGCCTTGTGTGCAATCTGACCTATGGCCTGAGCGGCGTCTTCAGGCGCCACCCCGTAATCAATGCGCAGGGGCTGGCCGATGCCGTCGCCAAAGAGATGGGCTGGAAGAAGTGCACCTGGGAAATTGATACGACACGTGAAGAAAGTTCGGCCATGCACTGGCTTCCCTTCCGCATCATGCGTGCCGAGTAAAATACGATCAGGCAGTTGACTGTACCTGAAAATTTCAGTAATTAACTCAACTGCGTTTTGTCCTGCACAAAGACGCAGTGCATCAGGCAGACTCGTGCAGATCCATACGGATCCATGCAGTTTTTGCCATACAGATGCCAGCTTAGCTCAGTTGGTAGAGCAGCTGATTCGTAATCAGCAGGTCGCAGGTTCAAGTCCCGTAGCTGGCTCCAGAAAACAATAAGGATTTACATGCATTAAACATGTAAATCCTTTTTTGTTGCCTTAAAAAAACAATGCAGGCGGCTTTATCCTGCATTGTGCAGGTCAAGGACGACAGGATCGTTGTCAATTCTTGCCCTTTGCATGACGGCCAGTGTGCATTGCTCCACTTCATGGCGGTCGTGTACGCCGTGTTCTGCAAGAAGCTCTGTCAGTTCGTCTGTGTACAGATAGATGCGGCCACAGTTGGCAACCATGGACCTGATAAAAACAGGTGGAAAGCGCTCCCACTTGAAAGCAAGAGCTACCATCTTTTTTTTCAGGGGGTGCGTCTCGTTATGAGCGACAATGCCACCCTTCAGGCACAAGCTGAGTTTATCCCATTGCCTGTCGGACAGGACAATGCCTTCCTTGCGAAGCAGAGAGAACGTGTCATCCCATGTGGACAAATCATCCATGCCTGTTTCTTCAGGACTGCGGTTGGCAAGGAACGTCGAGATAACGATGTCCCGGATTTCCCGTCTGGTCAGCAAAGGAGCCTCCTGTAGCGGATGATGCAGGGCTGAAAGGCAGCTAGCGGCGCAGGTTTCTTGCCTGCAGCCTTGTAGCCTCGATAAGGAAGGACTGCACTTCTACTTCGGCAAGGGGGCTTTTTTCGTTAAGCGTGCTGAGAAAATCCGTCATCCTGTCCTTGTAGCTGGTCCAGGCATTTTCCATGTCAGCCAGCTGCTTGCGGCACAGCTGGGGATTGTTATGCTCATCACATGATTTCTGCATGTCCTTGTAGCTGGCATTGAGCTTGGCATTCCAGTAGTCATATACCACTTTTCCGCAGGCAAGCGCCTCAGAGTGGCCTGATGCGTGGCTCATGCACTCCCTGTAGTTGTCTATGACCTGCTGTTCTTCCTGCTTCTCCTTTTCAAGGTCATAGGCCTGTACGGCCTGGGCAAAGAAGAAAAGAAGAAGTATGGCAAAGGATGTTGCCAGGCAACGTCTGAACATGGGCATTTTCAAGGACTCTCCTACGACATCTGTTAAAGGCATCTGTTATTGGGGCATATGTTGCAGCTTCTGCATTATGGCTTCCACTGCATGGGCCTGATCCTTTGTGGCTTCCCTGACAAAGCGTAAAATGTGCGCATTGGCCAATGGCTGGCCGTAGAGAGCTGAAATGAGCGTATCCATTTCATCCCTGTAGCGTTCCCAGGATCGTTTTGTGCCCAAAAGCTTTGCTCCGCACAGGCTGGCTGAAACATTTTCATTCTGAGGCTTTTTACAGGCCTTTTGGACTATATCGTATTTGTCGTCCAGAACGCTTTCCCAGAATTTTATGGATTCCTGCCTGCATGCGAACACGGCGTTCTGATCAGCAGCCTTTTTCAGGCAGGCAGAATAGCGTGCCTCTTCCTCTTCTTCAGTCATGGCAGAGGCTGTTGTGCTGCAGA
>CAVJEZ010000184.1:0-4306 GCA_963648625.1 Odoribacter splanchnicus | reverse complement strand
ATCCGGCAAGGGGATGCCTCTCCTCGGAGCTTGTCAGCATTCTGCCCGAGGTCCGCAGGCTCTTAAGCGAAGGACAGCTTGAAAAAGTCCTGGGAAAGGACATGGAAACGTGCTGAAGATGCAGAAAGCGCATCAGGCACAGTAAAAATGGACAGTGTTTATGGCAATAAACATACGTATTAACAGCCTTGCAGAGACAGAGGAACTGGGGCGCAGGCTTGCAGGCATGATCTGCAGGGCCCCCTTCTCCATCCTGCTCAAGGGCGATCTTGGCAGCGGCAAGACAACGCTCACCAGGGCCATAGTATCAGCCCTGCCGGGCGGCAGCATGGCAGAGGTTGCAAGCCCGTCCTTCACCATCTGCAACTTCTACCCCACAACGCCGCCTGTCCTGCACTGCGACCTGTACAGGCTGGGAGAAAACGCAAGGCTCCCCGAGGAAGCGGAAGACCGTCTTGACGAGGGCTGCATCATGATTGCCGAATGGGCCGAGTACCTTGACAGGGACTTTCCCCTGGCAGACTGCCTGGAAATATCCTTTGACTTTGCTGGAAAAGGCAATCATAGTATGCGCACTCTGACACTTGCGGCCAGCGGCCGCAATGCAGAGCTGGCACTGGCGGAACTGGGACGATGTTCCGCATGAACTGCCTGACAGTACCTTACATAAAAAGCCCGACCTTCATACAGCAAGGAAGGGTTTGAATGCCCCGGATTTTTCCGGGCTTTTTTTGCCGGGATTGCTCATGAAAATACTGGTTCAGAAGTTTGGCGGCACGTCCGTAGCCAATCTTGAATGTATGAAAAAAGTCCTCAACAAGGTCCGCACAGGCCTTGATGCGGGATACAAGGTCGTTGCCGTGCTCTCTGCCAGGGCAGGCGACACAAACAAGCTGCTTGGCCTGGCATCCGAATGGTCGGCCACGCCGGATCCAGCAGAAAGCGATGCTTTGGTCTCCACCGGAGAGCAGATTTCCATCGCCCTTTTCTCCATGCTCTGCAAGGACAACGGCATCAAGGCCAGATCCTTCCTAGGCTGGCAGATTCCCATCGTTACGGACGATGCCCATGGCGAGGCGCGTATTCACGAAATTGACTCTACGGCCCTCAAAAAGGCCCTTGAGGAATACGACGTCCTGGTCGTGGCCGGCTTTCAGGGCAAAACAGAGGACAACCGCATAACGACTCTGGGGCGCGGCGGATCCGATACATCGGCCGTGGCACTGGCTGCCGCCCTGGATTCCTGCGAATGCGAAATCTATACTGACGTCAACGGCGTCTACACCACGGATCCCAATATCTGCTCCACCGCACGCAAAATAGACAGGATTTCCTATGACGAGATGCTGGAAATGGCCAGCATGGGCGCCAAGGTGCTGCATATCCGTTCCGTGGAATTTGCAAAGAAATACAAGGTACCCGTACACGTCCGCTCAACCTTTACCAACGACCCGGGGACGCTGGTGACCCTGGAGGATCAAACAATGGAAGCTCTACTCGTTTCTGGCATTGCCTTTGACAAGGATCAGGCCCGCGTCACCCTGCATGATCTGCCCGACGTTCCCGGTATCGCCGCCGCCATCTTCGGCCCTCTCTCAGAGGCCGGCATTCTTGTTGACATGATTGTCCAGAATACCAGCCAGGAAGGCCATACGGACATGACCTTCACCATCTCCCGCAAGGATTTGAAGAAGACCCTTGAGCTGATGAACACGGTCAGCGAAAAGACGGGAGCCACAGAAGTTGCTCATGATATCAACGTTGCCAAGGTGTCGGCCATAGGTGTTGGCATGCGCAACCATTCCGGCGTGGCTGCCAGGGCCTTCTCAGCCCTGAACAGGGAGGGCATCAACATCCTCATGATCAGCACCTCCGAAATCAAGATCACCATCCTTATCGAGGAAAAGTATCTTGAGCTTGCCGTGCGCATCCTGCACGACACATTCGGCCTGGACTGGGATATCAACTAGGGCCTGCCTCACTAAAGAAGGTGCATAATAGTGTCAGGAAAAAGCAAGCGCGCCTGGAAAGGCATCATACTGGCAGGAGGATCGGGGACAAGGCTGTACCCCCTGACCTTGAGCGTCTCAAAGCAGCTTATGCCTGTCTATGACAAGCCCATGGTCTACTACCCGCTGGCCACGCTGATGCTGGCAGGCATACGCGACATCTGCCTTATCACGACTCCCGAGCACAGGCACCTTTTTGAGCAGCTTTTGCAGGACGGGTCCCAGTGGGGCTGCAGCATCCGCTATGTTGTCCAGGAAAAGCCCGAGGGGCTTGCCCAGTCCTTCCTGCTCTGCAGGGAGCACATCGCAGGCTGCAACACCTGCCTTGTGCTGGGCGACAACATCTTCTACGGCCACGGCCTGCAAAAGCTGATGCACCAGGCCATGAAGCGCGAGGCCGGAGCTACGGTCTTCGGCTATCATGTACGGGATCCGCAGCGCTACGGCGTAGTGGAATTTGACAGGGACATGCAGGCTGTCTCCATTGAGGAGAAGCCTGCCATGCCCAAGTCAAACTATGCCGTCACAGGGCTCTACTTTTATGACGACAGGGTGACGGACATTGCCTCGTCCATCAGGCCGTCTGCCCGCGGCGAGCTTGAAATCACCGATGTCAACAACAGGTACCTTGAGGACGGGCAGCTGCATGTAGAGGTCATGGGCCGCGGCATAGCCTGGCTTGACACCGGCACGCATGATGCACTCATGGAGGCCGGGGCCTTTGTGCAGACCGTGCAGAAAAGGCAGGGGCTCAAAGTGGCCTGCTTAGAGGAAATTGCCTGGCGCAGCGGCTTTATTGACACCAAGCAGCTGCTGAGCCTTGCACGGCCCCTGGCAAAATCAGACTACGGCCAGTACCTGCTTGAGCTTGCGGAAAGACAGTAGCGGCCGGTGCGGGACGGAGACAAGGAAATGGACGTTATTCAAACTCCTGTTAAGGGCGTGCTGCTGATCAAGCCCAAGGTATGGGGCGATGCCAGGGGCTATTTTGTCGAGACCTGGCAGAAGAAGCGCTATGAGGAAGCCGGCATCAGCCTGCCTTTTGTGCAGGACAACCACTCAAAATCAGGCTACGGCGTCTTAAGGGGATTGCATTTCCAGAAGGCGCATCCCCAGGGCAAGCTTGTCTCCGTGTCCCTAGGCTCCGTCTTTGATGTGGCTGTGGACATCAGGCCTGGTTCTCCAAGCTTCGGCAAGTGGTTCGGCGTTGAGCTCACCCAGGAAAACCAGTGGCAGCTGTGGCTTGAGCCCGGCCTTGCCCATGGCTTCTGCGTGACCTCGGAAACGGCACATTTTCACTACAAATGCACGGACTACTATGCGCCGGACGATGAAGGAAGCATAGCCTGGAACGATCCCTTCTTTGCAGTTGAGTGGCCTGTAAAAAATCCCCTGCTCTCTGCAAAGGACAAGACAGCCCCGTCCTGGGCCGAGCTGACAAAGCAGAAGACATTATAGCTGGGAAGCCATGAGCAAAACATATCTTGTAACCGGCGGTGCCGGCTTTATAGGGTCAGCCGTAATTTTGCAGCTGCTTAAGCGCCCTGACACCATCGTCGCCAATGTTGACAAGCTGACCTACTGCGGCAATCCGGCATCCCTGGCTTCTGTTGCAAAGAACCCGCGCTACCGCTTCTTCCACGCCGATGTTGCCGATGCCGAGGCCATGAGCTCCATTATTGGTGAAGTCAGGCCCGATGCCATCATGCACCTTGCAGCCGAGTCCCATGTGGACAGATCCATCGACGGTCCGGGCATCTTTATCCAGACCAACATAGTCGGGACCTTTACCCTGCTTGAGGCTGCAAGAAAATACTGGTCCCAGCTGCCGGAAGACAAAAAGGCTGCCTTCCGCTTCCACCACATCTCGACAGACGAGGTTTTTGGAGACTTAGGCTCCGGCGGCGGGTATTTCCGAGAGGACACACCGTACCAGCCTTCATCGCCCTACTCTGCCTCCAAGGCGTCTTCTGACCACCTGGTCCGTGCCTGGCACCGCACCTACGGGCTGCCTGTCATTGTAACCAACTGTTCCAACAACTACGGCCCGCGCCAGTTCCCTGAAAAGCTGATCCCGCTCTGCATCCTGCGCGCCCTTGCAGGCCAGAGCATCCCTGTCTACGGCAGGGGCGAGCAGATTCGCGACTGGCTCTACGTGGAAGACCACGCCAGGGCGCTGGAAATGGCCGTGGATTTGGGAAAGCCCGGCTCGACGTACAATGTGGGCGGATCATCTGAGCGCCGCAACATAGACGTTGTCAGCGGGATCTGCCAGGTGCTTGACAGCCTTGTGCCTG
>CAVJEZ010000183.1:0-4373 GCA_963648625.1 Odoribacter splanchnicus | reverse complement strand
GCCCCTCAGGCGATGCAGAACTCTCCTTTTTGCAGCCGGGCAACATCCTGAACGTCAGCGGGACAGGAACAATTGCCCTGCACAGCATCGGCATTGACACCGTCCGCTGGACGGTACGCCGCATCAGGACGCCCTTCCTGGGCATGTTTGCCGCAAACCACGGCTTTTCGACCGAGACCCTGGAATACTGGGAACCGGAGAACATGCTTGATGCCCAGGCAGCAAGCACGTCGGGCAGCATCCCTGTTGCCTGCAAGGACGAAAAAACCGCCTCCTTCCCCATGCTGTCCATGTCCAAAATCCTGAAAGACATGGGGCAGGAATCCGGCCTGGTGCTGCTTGAACTAAAGGGCATCAAAAACGGCAAGGAGCAGGTCTTTACAAAAAAAGTCCTTCTGGTCACGGACATGGGGCTCACGGTCAAGGAAGAGACGGACGGTTGCAGGGTGGCCTTTGTCCAGGATCTGGCAAGCGGCCAGCCCTTGAAGGACATACGCGTGCAGCTTCTGGCCCGCAACGGACAGGTGCTCGGCGAGGCAAAAACGGATGCCTCAGGATCGGCCAGGCTGGCTGCAGCCAGCGGCTATGAAGGCGAGCACGATCCCGTGGCCGTCATCGCCACAAAGGATGCAAAAAACGCAAAAGATACCAATGGCGCAAAGGACGGGGACAGCGGTTCCCTTGCCTGGATTTCCCTTAAGGACACGTCCCGCAACCTTGATTTCGGATCCTTTGCCGTACAGGGCCATCACAGCGTTTCAGCCGGGCTTGTAGCCTCCGTCTTCTCGGAGCGGGGCATGTACATGCCGGGAGAAACCCTGCATTTTGGCATCCTGGTGCGCCGCTTTGACTGGCAGCCCCTGGATAAGGCGCTGCCTCTGGAAACAGTCATCACCGATCCCACAGGACACGTGGTGCAGCGCAAGCCCCTGGCAGGCAATCCCCATCTGGCCGAGGCCTCATGGAAATCATCAGAGACCAGCCCCACCGGCCCGTACCAGTTTGACGTGCGTGTCCGCGACAAGGACAACAATGGTCCCATACTTGGATCCTGCCAGGTGCGCGTGGACGAGTTTGAGCCCGACACGCTGGCCCTGTCTGCCTCCATTGAGCCGGAGATGACAAAGGGCTGGATACGCACGGCTCCCGGCGACAAGGTAACAGCAAGGCTGGCGATGCGCACGCTGTACGGCGAGCCGGCAAGGCAGCATTCCGTGCGCTCGCATTTTATTGTCTCCCCTGCCAGGCTCTCCTTCCCCGAATATGCCGGCTACACCTTCTATGATCCGACCGTGGCCGCTGAAAGCACCGATATTGCACTGCCCATGCTCTCTACAGACAATGAAGGCAGGGCAAGCATAGAGATTCCTGCAGGATCTGTACGCGGCACCTTCAGCGGCATACTGGGCATAGAGGGCTTTGAGGCGGCAGGAGGGCGGGCCGTCACCCGCCAGATACGGGCCACATTCTCTCCCCTGAGCGTCGTTGTGGGCTACCGTCCCGTCAAAGAGGCCAATACGCTGGACAGCCTGCAGGCCGGCACGCCCTGCGCCCTGAACATCGTGGCAGTGGACAACACGCTGAAGCCCGTGAAGATGGACAACGTTGTCTGCACGGTCTCAAAGCGCACCTATGTCAATACGCTTGTCCGCGATACCACCGGAGCCTTCCGCTACGAGGCGACACCGCTGGACAACCCGCTGGCAAGCAAAACAACAACAGTACAGGCCGGCGGCACCGACATGCCGCTGGATACTGGCACACCTGGCGACTACCTTCTGACCATCAGGGCAAAGAACGGGGACCTGCTTCTTTCCGTGCCCTACACAGTGGCCGGGAAAACGCTGCAGGTGGCTTCTTCCGGCGATTCCATTCCCCTGCAGGACTGCAACCTGCAGCTCAGGCTTGAAAAGGACAAGTATGAGCCAGGCGAGGAAATCGTCCTTCATTTCAACGCTCCCTATGACGGCTCAGGCCTTGTTACCATAGAGCGCGAAAAAGTCGTGACCAGCGCCTGGTTCTCCTGCAAGGCCGGCGAATCGGCACAGCGCATCACCATCCCCGCCAGCTTCGAGGGACAGGGCTATGTCAATGTCCTGTTCATGCGTTCATCGTCTTCTGACGCCATCTATCTCAAGCCCCATGTCTATGCGGCAGCCCCCTTTACCTCAGGGTACCAGCGCCGCAACATGCAGATTGCCATCAGGGCGCCTGAAAGCGTGCTTCCGGGAGAAGACCTTGAAGTGCAGCTGTCGGCAAAACAGAGCGGCAAGGTGCTGCTTTTTGCCGTTGACGAGGGCATTTTGTCGCTGACAAATTTTGCCACGCCCAATCCCCTGCAGGAACTGCTGAGCAACAGGGCCCTGGATGTCGTGACCAAGCAGGCGCTTGACCTGCTCATGCCCGACACCAGGCAGCTGGCCGGACGTGTTCCCGCCTTTGGCGGCGGCATGGGCGCAGGCGGACGCTTCCTCAATCCCTTCCGCCGCCGCTCCGAGCCTCCCTTTGCCCGCTGGCTCGGCTTTGTGGATGTATCTGAAAAGCCTGTCAGCGTGCGCATTCCTGTACCGTCCTATCTTTCGGGACGCATCCGCGTCATGGCTGTCGGCACATCCGAACAGAACCTGCTGACAGCAGGCGCTGCCGAGGCCGGCGTTGCCGTGCGCGGATCACTTCTTATCCGGCCGCTCCTGCCCCTGGCAGCCCTGCCTGGCGACACCTTCTCAGGTGCCGTCACTGTGGCCAACACTATAAAGGGCAGCGGCAAAAACGTGCCGGTTGTTGTCACCATGAAGCCTGATTCTGCCCTGGAAACAGCAGCCGGACAGAATACCGAATTTACCGTCACCATCGACGAAAATGCCGAGGCAACCATTCCCTTCACCCTTGCCTGCAAGGACAAGCTCGGCTCTGCCGGAGTAACGTTCACTGCAAGGCTTAAGTCTGACAAGGAGAACAAGACCCTGGCAGTACGGGAGCAGAGCCTCTCGGTCAGGCCTCCCAGTCCCCTCATGACCACAGAGGAGAAGGGGCCTGTCACAGGGAAAACCCAGGTTCCGGTGACAAGGGAAGTATACAGCTACAATGCCGATACAACGCTCACTGTATCGCCTGCTCCGATTGCGGCCTACCGCTCGCTTGCGGCAAACCTAAGGGAATACCCCTTCGGATGCACTGAGCAGCTCTTAAGCAAGGCATTCCCTGTCATTGCCGTCTCAAACAATCCAGAGCTTGAAAAGATGCTCCTCTCTGATCCCAACATGTCCACGGACAAGAGGACAGAGCGCGATGCGGAAACGCTGAATGCGGCATTGCAGCAGCTTGCCGCCTCTGCAGACTGGAACGGCGTATCCCTGTGGCCCGGCGGCGAGCCCGACGACTTTGTCACCGTCTACGCTGCCGATTTTCTGGTTACCATGATCGAAAACGGCAGAAGCGTGCCGCAGGATCTCTATAACCGCATCAAATCCTCTGTCAGCTACATTGCCGGCAGGGAAGCTTCAGGCCTGGAAGATGCACGCATCAAGGCCTATGCCTGCTGGGTGCTTCTGCGCTCCGGATCCGTCATCACCCAGGATGTGGAACGCCTGAAGTCGTGGTTTGAACAGCAGGGCCTCTATGAAAATGACGTGACAGCCAGCCTTCTGGCTGACTGCTACGCCATACTGAGGCTGAACAGGGAAGCAGCAAGGCTTATGCCTGAAACAGTTGCCACAGACGGCTTCTTCAGTCCCGGCACGTACATGAATGCAGATACGGCCTCAGCCCTGCACAGCTATATCCGCTCGCTCCCTCGCTGGAAGGACGATGTTCCGGGCCACGATGCAATGGACGACACCCTGGAAAGGGCATTCAGGCCCAATGCAAGCACCACGGCAATGGCCCTCTCCTGCCGCGCCCTGCTTGGCAGCATGCAGGCCTCAGGGCAAAGCGGCTCTGCAGACATCCGCTGCACCGAGCCGGGCAATGAAAAAGAGGCATCCCTGCCGGCATCTGCCAGGACAATAAAGGGGATGGACATCTTAAGCTCGCCTCTCTGCCGCAGGTTCTCAGTCACTCCTAATAACAACACTGACTCCCTGCTCTGGAGCCTGCGGGTAACAGGCTATGACCGCACAGTCCCGCAGAACTATGCCAACGGCCTGGAAATCCACAGGCGCTACCTCAATGCCCAGGGGCAGGAAGTCCGCGAGGTTAAGGAAGGAGACATTGTCACTGTGGAAATCAGCCTCAGGGCTGATCAGGCACTCAGCAACGTGGCCGTCGTGGATCTCATGCCCGGCTGCTTCGAGCCCCTGCTTGACCAGGGCGGCATAACCATGCCTCCCCAGGTCACCCACAATGAACGCCATGAAGACCGCTGGCTTTTCTTT
>CAVJEZ010000182.1:0-4413 GCA_963648625.1 Odoribacter splanchnicus | reverse complement strand
CCGTTGCTCTGCCTGTGTATTACCTTGGCCAGCCCCCTGATAATGACAAAAAAGGAAGATGCCTCGTCTCCCTCCTGGGCAAGCAGTTCCTGGCTCTGGAATTCTTCGAGATCGGCCGGGGAGACAAGCTTTAGAAGCGTGCTGTCATCGACGCCGTCGAACACCTTTGCCCTCTTGATCTGCATGAGTCTGGACTGGGCCGGACAGTCAGTAATGCGCATAGTTTCCTCTTGTGTCTCTCTGCCGTTATAACAGGACCTGGCAGGCGAATAATGCTTTGCCGTCTGGGATAAAAAGATGCCTGGCTCTGGCAGGAGCATCCCGCTGCTTCGTCACAATGACGGCTAATGATATCCAGTATCAGATTGGTGAATAACAGACAACAGAAAGACTGCCGGGGCTCTGCCTCTTTCTTGCAGCCCTGCGCAGAAGAGCATTTGGAAGATCATTGGCAGGAAAATGGTGCCAGGCGGAAAAAGTTTGCCCGGCATAATCAGTGCCCAGGTGCAGCAAAACACCCGGGCAGAAACACTTGAGTGAAGGATTGCGTGCGGGTATAGTGCTTTCAGCAACATCATCCGGCATGGCAGAGCCTGCGCGTCCAGTCAGCAGTGGCATCCAGGCCTGCCAGCCATAAATTTGCCAGTGTGACCGCAGCACATGCCTGGCTTGTGCCAGCAGGAAGGCTTTTGTGAAAAAATTTCTTCTTCTTTTGTTTTTGGTCTTCAGTTCCGTTGCCGCTGCATCGGCAGACGATGTAAAGAACGACTACTTTACTGTGGATATCCCCTCAGACTGGCAGCTTTTGCAGGATGACAACGACAATGCCATTACCCTGTCAGTCTATGCCACAAAGAGCAGGGATACCATTGTGACGACCATTATAGGCTCAAACGGCAGGGCTGACGTGGCCACCATACTCAAAAGCTTTGCCCAGCAGTACAAGGCAGAAGAAAGCCTTGTCAGAAAGGACGGGCAGGGCATGTTCATCTTCAAAAGCTATGACGGCATGGACAGCACAGGCTATGTAACCGTCTACGACCGCCTGTATATGGTTGTCACAGTGTCCGGCAACATGCGCAAGGCAAGGAACTTTCTGAAGCATTTTCAGAGCACTGACTATGCCGATCTTCTGCCCAAAATGTAGGCCGCAGAGAAAAAACAAGAAAATTTGATTTTTTTGTTGACAGAAAGAGGTGCTGAGCGTAGAAGTCTTTTTGTTCGTTCCCCAATAGCTCAATCGGCAGAGCGGGTGACTGTTAATCACTAGGTTGGCGGTTCAAGTCCGTCTTGGGGAGCCACTTCAAAATAATGAGGAAAAGGTCAGAATTTCGATTCTGGCCTTTTTTTGTTTTGGCCTTTTTTTCAGCAGAAAAAAGGGCGGATGCCTTCATCCGCCCTGTATGCATGCTATGTGAGACCAGGATCAGCCAGCCCCTTTGCCGGGGAGCACGGCTGGCTGCCTCAGTCAGGCCATGGCCGCCCTGCGCTCTGAGGCCATGTTTTTTTCTTCCTTGCCGGTCATGTGCTCGATGGCAAAGTCCATAATGTGCATGATGGGGAAGAAATGCTTCATCTCATGGGCAAACATTTCGTCCTGTCCTGGTGCCAGCTGGTCGCAGAATTTTGTGATGATGCGCTTGCGCTTTTCCTCGTCGGCAACCAGGGAGATGCGTCCGAAGGCAATGACGCTGCGGTACCTGGTGGTAAGATGGGCCGGATCGATGTCGTGCCTGTCCACGACACAGAAGGATGCCTTGTCTGAATTTTTGAGGGCGTCTGCCTTGTGGCCTTCCACAGAGCAGTGAAGGTAGATATGCCCGTCTTCAGCGATATAGTTGAGCGGGACGGAGTACGGGTAGCCGTCGTCCCCGAGCAGGGCCAGGACGCCGTAGGTATTGTCAGCAAGCACCTTCTGACAGGCGTCATCCGGCAATTGCTGGTTCTTTCTGCGCATTGTGCGAAACATAGTGGGCTCCTTTATATGATGCAGGCTGAAAAAAGCAGCCTTTTCTGAGAGAAAAAGGGTAATCATCGTCAAAGGCTGGTGCAAGCCCCTGCCGCCTGCCCTGATACCGGTGAAGTGCCTGTTTTGTGCTTGCCTTATCAGGTGGCTGAACATACAATTCACAGCTTGCCGTACTGCATACCGGCCGTTTTTTTTCAATGATAGCGCATGGAGGTCCTGATGGCACTGCGTATTGTCTTTCTTCTTGAAGATCTGTGCTTTGGCGGGACGCAGAGACAGACATTGCAGCTGGCACTGCGTCTGGACCGCAGCCGTTTTGAGCCCGTACTGCTGACCCTGACAGGCGAGACGGATCTGGATGAAGAAGCCAGGGCCGGCGGCCTTGAGTTACATCATATGAATACGGGCCGCTCAGTTGACCGGCTTTTCTTTGTCCGTCTTTACAGGACACTGCGTGCCCTGAATGCGGATGTGCTGGTTCCCTGTACGGCCCTGCCCAACATCTGGGGCCGCATCTGGGGAAGGCTGCTTAACAGGCAGTGCTGCAGGCCGAGGGGAATTGTGGGGACTGTACGCGGAGGCGGTGCCCCGAAGCGTCAGCATGAGGCCTTTTTATGGCGTTTGTGCGACCACATGGTCTGCAATTCCCTGGCTCTTCGGGACATTTTATATGGCATAGGCGTCCCTTCCACGCGTGTGACATGCATTCCCAACGGTGTTGACACAGAGCGCTTTATGCCGGGGCCAAAGCCCCTCAGCGAAAGGGACAGCCTTATTGTATGCGTGGCCAGGCTTTGCGAGGACAAGGACCAGGCAACCCTGATCCATGCCTTTGAGCAGGTCAGCGAACGTGTCCCCGATGCCAGGCTTCGCTTTGTCGGCGACGGACCGTGGGAAGGCAGGGTGCGCAAGTGCGCGGAAGAGTCTCCTGTTCGTGACCGCATCGAGATTGTTCCCGGAACGAAGGATGTGCGGCCGCATCTGCATGATGCAAAGATTTTTGCCCTCTCCTCTGTCAGGGAAGGGCAGCCCAATGTGCTGCTTGAGGCCATGGCCTGCGGACTGCCAGTCTGTGCCACGGCAGTCGGCGGAATACCTGCCATGATTGAGCAGCCTGCAAACGGCCTGCTGTCCCCTGCTTCGGACAGCAGGAGCATGGCAGGCAACATCCTTAAGCTTCTCGGGGATGACCGGCTTGTCCTGTCGATGAGCGAGGCAAACCGGGCCAAGGCTGTGCGCGACTTTTCCTTTGATGCCATGGTGTCTGCCCATGAGGCCATTTTTGAACAGCTTTGTGCGGAGTAGCAGCGTGCAGTTCCTGCCTTTTTCTTTAATGATGGCTCTGTGCCTTTGCCCTGTGCATGCCGGAGCGGCAAAAGCAGATCCCGAAACTACGGAGCTCTGGACAGGATCCATCCTGACTGCAAAGTACAGGGCGGGCGTGTGCACCAAAAAGGACGGCTCTGCCCGCGGCGTCCTGTACCTCACCCACGCCAGCGGCCAGACGGATGTGTATCATGTCTATGGCCATAAAAAGGACAATTATTTTGAGCTGAGGCACGAATCAGGCCACGTCGGGCAGATCACGGAGGCCGGTGACGGTTCGCTCAAAGGCACTGTGCGTGTCAAAAACAGGTACAAAATCAGCGTCAGTGGCCGCAGCCAGCACAATGTACAGCTGACTGACGACTGTGCGCCGCTCCGCTAAGGGAGGTTATCATGTGGTTCCTTTTTCTCCTGCTCTTTGTGTCAGTGCCAGGCCTGCTTTTCTATCTGGCAAAAGAGGGCAAGAAACTGCGTGCCAGGGCCGCAGAGCTTCCCCCTGTATGTGCCAGCTGGCCGTCTGCAGGGCTTGTTATCCCCTGCTGCGGCACGCATCCCGATATGGAAAGGGCGCTGCGTTCCCTGCTTGAACAGCAGTATGCCGGCGATGTGCGCTGCTGCCTTGTGACAGCCACAGATGACGAGCCCGCGGCCGTTCTGGTCAGGAAGCTTGCTGATGAGTATGCGCATGTAACCCATGTAACGGCCGGCAGGGCAGAACGGTGCGGACAGAAAAACCACAACTCCCTGGCAGCCGTACAGGAACTTGGCGACAGTGTCGATGTGTATGCCTTTTGCGACAGTACGCATATGGCATCGCCTGATTTTCTGAGCCGCCTCATTGCGCCCATAGCCACAGGCAAAGGCGTCTTTTCCACCGGATACCACGAGGTTGTGCCAAAGGATAAGGAGCCTGTGACGCTGGCATATGCCTTTTGTGTCCTGTGCATGCGCATTCTGCAGGGCCTTGCAAAATTTACGCAGCCATGGGGCGGGGCCATGGCAATAGAGCGGCGTGCCTTTCACGACTTAGGCATAGGGCAGTTCTGGGCAGACAATGTCGTCGATGACTGCTCCCTGACAACCTTTTTGCAGGAGCGCTCTGTCAGGGTATGCCTCTG
>CAVJEZ010000181.1:0-4413 GCA_963648625.1 Odoribacter splanchnicus | reverse complement strand
TTCTTGCAGACAGAGCACCTCAGAAGGGTTCCGTTTTTGACTCCGGCAGGAAGAAGGAAACAACTCTGACAACCCGGACATGTAACCTGCATACCTAACTCCAATGTACGTTCAGATGTGATACTGTTGCCGCCTTTTGCTGCAAAGGCTGTCTTCAGGCACACACCTTTTATACAGACTGCTCTTTCTACAGGACCGTCTTACTCTTCTACCCATTCAGCAACGCATATATCAGGCAGCGTGCGGTACTGGCCGGCAAAATCAAGGCCAAAGCCCACGATAAAGCCCTTGTCCATGGTGAAGCCCACATAATCAGCCTTTACTTCCACCTCGCGGCGTTCGTACTTGTCCACCATGACGGCCAGCTTCATGCTTTTGGGCTCCCTTTTGCGCACTTCCTCAAGCAAAAACTTCATGCTGTGGCCTGTGTCCACGACATCTTCTACGATCAGGACATGCTTGTCCTTGATGTCCGTATTCAGGGTCCACTTGAACTTGATGTCGCCGGCTGTTGTGCCTGCTCCGTAGCTGCTCATGGTCAGGAAGGCCATCTGGATGTTTTTGTTCTGTATCTGGCGCACCAGATCAGCAAAAAAGATAACGCCGCCTTTCAGGACGCAGATGGCAATAAGCGGCTCGTCATGATAGACAGCCGTAATTTCCTCTGCCATCTGGGCAACACGGGAAGCAATCATCTCTCTTGTAAAAAGCGGGCGCAGACCTGTAATTTTTTTCATCAAAACTATGCGGTTCCTGCAGCATGGCCGCAGGCAAAAGCGCATCCTCCGTAAAAAGCTGAGTCACAATATATTTCGCAAGCCGGAGGTTTATGCAGCTCATGCCAGCTGAAAGCCTGCCGCCCGTCAGTATATGCAAAACACAAAAGGCATTGGCGCATTAAATCCTGGCAAGGACGCAATGTTCCGGCCAGGATTTTTACAGCCTTCTGCCTTGTAACCAGTGGTGTACGATGCCTAGTCTCCCTTGTCAGCCCTGCCCTTTGCAGACAGGTCAAGGAGTACGGCATTTTCATCGCAGTCGGGGTACTTGGGACAGTGCACGCAGTCAGCCCATATTTTCTGGGGCAGGACGTCCTTGTCCACAGTGGCAAAGCCGATGTGGTTGAAAAACTGTTCCTTGTACGTCAGGGCAAAGAGTTTTGAAACGCCAAGGACGCGGGAATCCTCTTCGCAGGTTTCCACAAGCAGGCGGCCAAGCCCTTCCCCGCGCTTGTCGTCACGGACAACCAGGGAGCAGACTTCTGCCAGGTCATCCCACACAGGTGCCAGGGCGCAGCAGCCTACTATGACGCCGTCCTCATCTTCGCAGACAAAGAAATTTCGTACATGTCCGTACAGATAGGCCAGAGCTCTGGGTAAAAGCATCCCCTTAAGGGCTTCCTGCATCAGCAGGCCGTGAATGCTCTTCACGTCTGCCACATTTGCCTTGCGAACACTGTACTTGCCTTTCATCGCGGGCACAGACCTCACTCTGCGGCTCCAATGCCGCAAAAGAAAAAGACCAGGTTCAGCCACAGACAGACCCGGTCAGTTCAGAAATAAAGACAATGCTATTTCAGCAAATCCTTGGTCAGATCTTCAAGCTCGTTTTCTTCAAGAAGGCCTGCGTAGGCAAACTCCATTTTGCCGTCCTTGCCATAGCCGACATTGAAGGGGATAGAGCTTACGCCATATTTGGCAACCAGTTCCCTGGATGCAAAGTAGACAGGATAGCCGATCTTTTTGTCTTTTTTATAGGAAGCAACCTTGTCCATGGTCTTTTTGTCGTCCACGCTCAGGCCGATAAAAAGAATCTTCTTGCCGTATTTTTGTTCCAGCTTTGAGATCATGGGAATCTCGTTCCCGCAGGGGGGACACCAGGTTGCAAAAAAGTTGATAAAGACCCCGCGTCCGTCCTTTGTTGTCTTCTGAATCAGAGCATCCAGTTCCTTGGCAGACATATCCTTGATATCCTGTGCCATGGCTGTACCCAGGCAGAGGCTGAAAGCCATAACAAGTGCCATAAGGCGGGCTGCAAATCGTACTACCATTGATAAACCCCTTATAGGAAAAGCCATATTCCCAAAGGACAGATGGCTTTCTTTCAAATCATTGCCCTTTCCCTGTCCAGGGCAGGGAAAATGCGGCCTATACAGCTGTGTCCGTACACAGTGCAAAGCCTTGTGCACGCTCCCGCACAGGCATGATTTTACCCAGGCCGGTGCCATAATCCTTCAGCGTGCACTGTGGGTTCCTAGTAGCATATGTATCAGATTAGCACAATATTGTAGTGCCCCGCTGATCGGTACTGTGCGTCCATTCAGCACTGCACGGCGGCAAATTCCCGGCTCAGGCGCTGGGCGGCATGGACTGTGTCCACGGCATCAACGCAGTAGGCATCGGCCCCTATGGAATCAGCAAATGCGGCTGTTACGGCAGCACCACCTACCATAATGCGCATGGGCAGCTTTTCCTCGCGAACAATCTTTATAGTGTCTTCCATGCGCACCATGGTCGTTGTCATAAGGGCAGAAAGTCCAATCAGGTTTGCCCCGTTTTCAATGGCCAGATCGACAATTTTGCGTGCAGGCACATCCTTGCCGGCGTCAATGACGGTAAAGCCGTAGTTGGAGAGCATAAGGCCGACAATATTTTTGCCGATGTCATGCACATCTCCTTCCACCGTAGCCAGGACGACTGCCGGACGCTTTTCTGACGCATCATGACGCATAAGCGGCTTCAAATAGGCAAAGCCCTTCTGCATGGTCTCTGCAGAACGGATGAGCTGAGGCAAAAAATACGTCTTTTTCTCATAGCGCACGCCGACTTCCGTAATGGCAGGAATAAGCTCTTCATTGACAATGTCAAAAGGCTCCCTGCCCTGCTTGATCCGCTCTTCAAGAAGCCCGACCACGTGATCGCGGTCACCGGTCAGCACGGCCTCATACGGGGTTGCTGACTTGTGCGCCTCGGCTTTGGCGACTCCTGTTCCACCAGTTCCCCCTGACCCGTTTCCGCCGTTCTTCCAGTCGGCATAGCCGGCGATAAAGTTTCCGGCATTGTCATCGTGCTGCAGCAAAAGGTCAGCCGTTGCGATGGCCTCGCGGATGCGGGAGCTTGAGGGGTTGGCAATGCAGGAACTGAGCCCGTGACCGGCCCCCATTGTCAGGAATGCCGCATTGATAAGCTCCCTTGCCGGCAGGCCGAACGACAGGTTGGACAGGCCGAGCGTGGTCGCAAAGCCATGCTCCCGGCACCAGGTCAGCAGCTTCAGGCATTCAACGGCAGCCTCGCTTTTGGAGGATATGGCAAGGGCCAGGATGTCCACCATCATGAGCCTTCTCTGAATGCCTAAGCCCTCTGCCCTTTCAATAAGCGCTTCCAGAATTGCCAGGCGCTCGGACGCCTTCACTGGCAGCTTTGCGTCACGCATGGGTAGCAGAATGAAGGGGCTGCCGAAATTGCGGCAGGCCTTGCCCAGAATCTCCATGCGGTCCCCGTGGCCGTTGATGGAGTTGACCAGGGATGAGCCTGGGCACCATGGCAGGGCCGCCAGTATGGCATTGTCATCGGAGGAATCGACGGACAAAGGACAGGTATGGCTTGCCGTAAGCTCTGCAATAAGCTTCGGCAGCAATTCAACCTGGTTGACGCCATGCGCCCCCACATTGACATCCAGGACCTTTGCCCCGCAGTCGAGCTGCTGCGATGCAAAATCCATGGCCTGGGAGAAAATTCCCTTTTGCAGCTCGGCTGTCAGCTGCTTTTTCCCGGTCGGATTGATGCGCTCCCCGATAAGCACAAAGGGATCATCCGGGCTGATGCGCACAAGCTCCTGGCGCGATGTCAGGACTATGCCTGTGTGCTTCTGTGGCTCGACACGGGCTGAGGGATCGGCACAATGTCCGTCCAGGGCCTTTTTCAGGGCGGCAATATGGTCAGGAGTTGTTCCGCAGCAGCCGCCGAGGGCCCTTGCCCCCAGATCAACAAAAGGAGCCGTCAGCTGGGCAAAATGCTCTGCATCAAGGGGGAATACAGTCTTGTCGCCACGCAGTTCGGGCATGCCGGCATTGGGCTGGGCAAAGACAGGCACCGATGACACAGCCAGAAGGCGGCGCAATACATCGCCCATGCGCTCGGGGCCGACAGAGCAGTTTGTGCCAAGAGCCGCCACGCCCAGGTTTTGCATGGTTTCAGCAAAAATTTCGGGAGTTGAGCCGGTAAGGCTTGCTTCATCCTCAAATGTCATTGAGGCCAGCACGGGCAGATCGCATACATTGCGGATGGCCGCAGCCCCGAGCCTGGTCTCGGCCAGGTCAAACTGCGTTTCCAGCAGGATACAGTCGCAGCCTCCTGCTGCTAGGCCGCGGACCTGCTCCTGCAGGCCGGCCAGCAGTTCCTCGGGATCCACATC
>CAVJEZ010000180.1:0-4413 GCA_963648625.1 Odoribacter splanchnicus | reverse complement strand
ATTCTGAAACCGTGCGTCTGCACAGAGGTCTTGTACATTACAGCTTTTTTGACGGCGGCATCGATGTTCCACCAGAACTGTGTGATATGAGGATTTGAGGCACGCCATGCATTTACAAGCGGCTGCAGTTCATCCTCGGTCAGTCCCATGTCCAAGGCTCCCATCGCTTTTAATGCTCCGACAGAGCCGCCGTAACCAAGTGCCAATTCCGCTATCTTGCCTTTCTGCCGGAGGTGACCATTGACACCGTGCTTTTCTACCGGCACCCCGAACATCTGAGAGGCTGACTCACAATAGATGTCCTTGCCGTCCTTAAAGACATCGATGCGCCATTGTTCCCCGGCGAGGAAGGACAGAACACGGGCTTCAATCGCACTGAAGTCTGATACGATGTATTTGTATCCGGGTTTCGGAATAAAGGCAGTGCGGATGAGCTCTGACAGTACATTTGGAATGTTGTCATAGAGAAGTTCCAGGGCTTCAAAGTTGCCGTCACGCACGAGGGCACGAGCTTCTTCCAGATCGCCCATGTGGTTTTGCGGAAGATTCTGCAGCTGAATCAGTCTGCCTGCCCACCGCCCGGAACGGTTGGCACCATAGAACTGAAACATTCCGCGTGCCCTGCCATCGGCGCATACGGCATTTTGCATCGCATGGTACTTGCTGACGGATGATTTGGCAAGCTGCTGACGGCAGGAGAGGACATCGGCAATCTGACCGTCAGTGTCAGAGAGTAGTTCCTTCACGGCTTTCTTGTCCAAAGACTCTGCCTGCACGCCGTTATCTGAAAGCCAGCCTTTCATCTGTGACACGCTGTTCGGGTTTTCAAGACCTGTCTGCTTTTGCATGATGCTACGCAGATAGGCTTTTGTCTGGGCATCGATCTGAATTGCCTGTTCTACGAAATACATATCAAGAAGAATGCCCCGGTCGTTGATTTCCTGGTCGAGATGATATTCTTCCCACACTGAGTCCGGCACCGGGAATTTTGCCAGCTTTTCTTTGATGGAAAGTTCCACCTCAACATCCCGTTTGTTATATTTTTTGAAGAGCTCCCATTTTTCCATGTCATGCAACGGAAGGTTTCTGGTCCTGCCGCCGTTCTTTTTGGTCGGACGGCACGGCTTGCAGAAATATTTGATGAGGTCAGTGCCTTTCTCCATTTTCTGCTCGTCCAGTTTTAATACGGCACCGATGCCTTTCAGGGAGAGAGGCAGTCCCATGTAAGCACCCCAGATACGGGAGCACTTCCAGGCAGCAGGATCAAGGTAGTTTCCAACGGAATCCTCGGTAATGCTGTAGCTGCTGAAGTATTCCGGATAATACTTACGCAACCAGTAAGACAGACATACTCGCTCGAACTGGCAGTTGTATGCCCATTTGGTGACGGAATCATCTGTGAGGGCAGCTAAGATGGCAGCAGGGACTTCTTCACCGCAGGCGATGTCAACGACCTGTACTTCACCTTCATTCACGGAATATGCAAAGAGCAGGATCTCGAAATCAGGACTTTCAGCATAAGGATATACACCGGATTTCTTCAAGTCCACGCTGCTGTAGGTTTCCAGGTCAATACTGAGGGAAATGATTTTATTGTTCATGCTTGTCTCCAATCTATCAGAATAGGGGCGGCAGCTTGTTCGGCTGCCACCCCATGTGGATTATTGTTTGTCAGTTTTGTTTTTGCGGAAGTTCGGGCAGAGCCAGTGGAAGAATCTCTTTGCAAGCCCGAAGATCCATTTCCATACTGCAATCAGGGCACAGCCCCAGATAAACATCGTGATTCCAAGCATTGTTCCACGGATGGATGCGTCAATCAGTGTATTTATAAGTTCCATTGTCATAGGTTGTCACCTTACCTTTCTGATATGGGACGGCAGGAGTACCTGCCGCCCGGATTGTCATAGTTACGATTTGCCATTAGTTGAGGAAGTCCTCATCGTCCTCCGTTGCGAAGTCATCCTCGGCACGGGACTTGCCGCCAAGCGGAGTGCCGTCAGCCACCTTCTGCAGATTGTTCAAACCGCAGGCGATGCCACGATTGCCGTTGGAGTTGAAGGCATACAGGTTGATGGAGGCGCGACCCTTGACACCGGAGTACATCTCCGAACGGTCAATGATCTGATTACGGTCAGCATCTACGATGCCGGGTGCGGTGGAGGAGTTGGCGTTGATGAAGTAGCTGTTCTTGTACACCTCATCGTCAGGACGCTCTGCATCGCCATCACGGAGTGGTGTCTTGATGACAGAGAGGGCAGGAACGCTCTTGCCGTTGCCCTTCAGCTTTGCCTGACCTTCCTCGTAGGCTGCCTGAATTGCCGCCTTGATCTTCTCGATGGTCTTGGTGTCGGACTTCGGGATGATGAGGGATACGCTGAACTTCGGCGTGCCGCCGTTGATGGATTTGGCATCCCAGCAGTTGAGATAGCTGAAAGTGCAGATGCCGGTTACAACCTTGGTAGGATTTGTGAAGTTTTTCATAATAGATGGTCTCCTTTACTCTTTAAAATCGTTTTCTGCTGAATTTTTCATAGCCGGACGCTTGTCCGCCTTAGAAACTAATGTTGGTTTACCCTGCGGCTTGTAGGTAAGCTCACCGAGCAGTTCCTCGAACTTCTTTTTACCGAGAAGCGAGGTCATTGCCGTCAGTCCCAGGAGCTTCTTCTCGTAGGGATCGTATCCGGCTCGGATGACTGTCTTTGCGACATCATCCTCGTTGGTATATTTGCGGTTGCTCCGGCCTTCGACTACTTTGAAATGACCGTAGTCGGTGCCAAGCAGTGCCTGGTTCAAGGCATATTCCTTAATGTCTGCTGCCCATGAGGTGAACTGGTCGATTTTCATAAGAATCGCATCGATTTCGTAATCCTCAAGCTCTGCAGGCATCTCGAAGTCGTACTTGGCAAGCTCCAGATTGTACTCTGCGCGCTTGCGGCAGGTGGCTTTGACCTTGCAGAACTGACAGTGACTGCCTGCCTTGAATTCGCCTTCGCCCTTTAATGCCAGGTGTGCTGTCGGAGCAAGTACCTCGTCTGCCCATCGGAGGAGGTCGGCTTTCGTCATGCTGTATACGCTGACGTTGTTGCGGCGCGGCTGATAGATTGCCATCTTCACGGTGTCGATATCGTAGATACCGTCAAACATCTGAATGACACCGAGGCAGTAGCACATAAGCTGTGGATTGCCGCCGAATTCCTCTGTCTCGGCACTGACAAGGACACCAAGTCCGTGCTTGTAGTCGATGACCTCTGCCACACCATCTGAAAGGATGATGCAGTCCGCTGTACCGAATCCCTCCGGCACCCACTTGGCAAAGCTGACTCTCTGTTCAATCAGAACATCTGCGTCAGGACAGTTCTGCCGGATAGTTTCGTATTCCTCCATGACGAAGGCTGCATAACCTTCGGCACAGTCCTGCATTTCCTGATCGTAGTAATCGAGGTCTTCGGTTGGATCGTTGGGATCACGTCCGAGAGCCTTTTCTACCAGATAGGCACAGAGCGTATGTGCATCGGTGCCCTGCATGGCATAGGGGCTTGTCTGGTCGGGAACCTTCTCACTCAGCAGGACGCTGGGCGGGCAGTTCAGCCAACGGTAGCTTGCCGAGGAGTTTAATCTTGCGTGCTGTGACATCCGATCACCTCCAGGTCAGCCATCAATGCAGAGTAGTTCTCTTCCTTGATGCCGCTGAGCTTTGCAGCCCCATACTTCGTGATGAGGGCTTTCACTTCTTCCGTGTAACCTTCATGCGACTTTGCAGAGAATGCCTTTCTGACATCTGCAAAGGTGTAGGCAGGGACGGTGGGTTCCGTGCTTTCGATGACCGGCTTCTCTGTAACAGCCGCCGGAGCATCGGATTCCTCTGTTGAGGAGAAATAGGCTTTCAGGTCATTGGCAGCTTTGACCATGTTCTGACCGCAGGTGATCATTTCATCGAGGGTCAGCAGTAAATCACTTGTTTTGCTCATACGGTTTACTCCTTCTCATTTTCACTTTGACATCTCAGTTTTTCTGCCAGCCGCTTGGATACCACACTGATGGCAATCAGCACATCAATGAGTTCTTCATCCAGTTCACTGGACTCTTGCGGCAGTTTTTCTTCGCACATCGCATTCTGCATTTGCAGCACCTCCGTTTCCGAAAGGCTCATCCCTTTCTGACAGCTATGTATTGGGAAAAGCCGTTTTTCCGTTTTGCAGGGGAGAACTTTTGAAAAATGTTTTCCGGTGCCCTTCCTTGCAGCAGTTATGTATTGGAAATCTTCATTTTTCCGATTTATGAGAGAAGTCCCGTTCACAGGCCATCAACCTGCGGACGAGACTTCCTTTTTATATGTAGAGAAATTTCTTGTCAGATTTGCTCTCTAAAACGGAAAAAGCAGAAATGCCAATACATAGCTGTCAGAGGGATAGG
>CAVJEZ010000179.1:0-4451 GCA_963648625.1 Odoribacter splanchnicus | reverse complement strand
GGCATAGGCAGCACGCTTGCCCGCAGTCTGGCAGACGAGCCGGACAGGGAAGATCTCCCTGTACGCTTTCATCCGGGACTTACGGCCTTTCAGGTGCTCTGCCATAAAATTGGCCTGCCCTGGGACAAGGCAAAACTCTTTTCGGTGCACTCCGGATCCGCCTCGCTGCGCCCCCTGCTGGAAGCCCCTTTTGCCATCATTTACACAGGCCTGCCGCTGACGCCGTCCAGGCTTGCACAGGCGCTTTGCACGCTGCACCCGGCCTCGCAAAAGCGATGCTGCATACTGGCAGAACAGCTTGGATCGGCAGAAGAATACATCACAAGGTGCACGCTGCAGGAAGCAGCTGTGGCAGAGACAGGGCCTACCGGCATACTGGTTCTCCTGCCTGAGGGGGCTGTGCCCATGCCCCTGCCGCTTGGGCTTGACGATGCGGCCTATGCCTTTGAAAACCACTGCCTCACGGCAAGGCAGGTACGCCCGCTGGTCCTCTCCTGCCTGCGCCTGCCGGCTTTCGGGGAATTGTGGGACCTGGGTGCCGGGTCCGGATCGGTCAGCATAGAGGCCGCACTGCTCAGGCCAGACCTGCACGTGTCGGCTGTTGAGAGGGTGCCCGCACGCTGCCGCAACATAGAGCAAAACCTGGCCAGCCACTGCGTAAGCAACGTCACCCTGCATGAAGGGGACAGCCTTGCCCTTCTGCCATCGCTGCCACGGCCCAACCGTGTCTTTATCGGCGGCGGAGGCAGGGATCTGCCGGAACTTCTGCGCCGCTCCCTTGCCGCCCTGAATACCGGGGATCCATTATCCTGCGTAGTCGTCTCTGCCATCACGCTGGAGACAATGGCAATGCTGCAGCAGTTTAAGGACGGCATATTGCAGGAAACAATGAGCGTGGACATTGCCGTTTCTGCCCCCATTGGCAGCTATACGCGCCTGGCACCCCTTAACCGCATCCATCTTTTTGTCTTTACGCCCAGGGCCGGTGACTGACCGGCCTTATGCCAGTCACAATCCTTTTGCATCGAACACAGCCATGACACAGCAAGCTTCTTTTCTGCCCCCGCACGGAGGCGACAGGGACGCCCTTCTCTCCTGCTCTGAGCATGCCGACGAAGAGCTGATCGATTTCAGCGTCAATGTCCGTCCCGACGGCCCGCCGGAATATTTAAGGCTTGCCATGCTCCGTGCCCTGAATGATGCCGGCAGGTACCCTGCCCCTGACTCTGCTCCCCTGCGCAGGCTTTGTGCCAAAAAAACCGGGCTCAGCGAGGACAGCGTCGTCTTCGGCAACGGCACATCAGAACTTCTGCATGCCCTGGCACACGTGCTGGCAAAAAACGGCACTCCCTGCGTGGTCATTCCCGAGCCGGCTTTTGGCGACTATGAAAAAGCCTGCCGCCTGGCCGGGCTTAGAACGCTGCACCCCTCCTGCACGTATTGCGCACCTTCTGGCACGCATCGTCTCGCCGACTGGACGCTCCCTCTTGCAGACATACTGGCAAGCCCTAAAAACAGTGCTGTCATCATAGCCAATCCGGGCAACCCGGCAGGCACCTATCTTGCGCCAAAGGCGCTCATGAAGCTTTTTCAGGCAAGGCCTGACATCACCTGGATAACAGACGAAGCCTTTTTGTCCTATGCAGGCCCTGAGGAGAGAATGTCCGTCCTGCCCTTTCTCATACGCCACGCCAGGGGCGAGGAAACAGGCCTTCCTGCGAATTTCAGCTGGTGCCTGGTGCGCTCGCCTACCAAATTTCATGCCCTGGCAGGCATACGGGCAGGCTTTCTTCTGGGATCGCCTGAACTGATGCTGAAAATACGCGCCTCACTGCCCACCTGGAACGTCAGCTGCATTGCAGAGGCCTGCATCAGGGCCATACTGGAAAAGACGCCTGAGGCAGAAAAAGACGAAAAAAAGACGCGTTCCCTGAACAGGCAAAACCGCCAATACCTCCTGAAAGCGCTGCAGACGCTTCCCCTCGCTGTTTTCCGGTCGCAGGCAAACTATCTTCTTGTGCGCCTGAACGCCCCCCACAAGGACCTTGCGCTCAGGCTTCTGAAAGAAGAGGCACTGGCCGTCCGCGACTGCGCCACCTATCAGGGGCTGAAGGACGGACGATGGTTCCGCATAGCAGTGCGCGGAAAAAATGACACCGACCGCCTGGTGGCAGCCCTCAGGAAAATGCTTCTGCCTAAGGCGCCTTTTGTCAGCACGCAGCCGCAGAAAAGGCATACGCCGGCCCTCATGTTGCAGGGAACGTCGTCCGGAGCCGGCAAGTCCGTGCTCACGGCTGCCTTTTGCAGAATACTGCGCCAGGAAGGCTGTAATGTTGCCCCTTTCAAGGCACAGAACATGTCGCTCAATTCAGGCGTTACCTGGGACGGCCTTGAGATGGGCAGGGCCCAGATTCTGCAGGCGCAGGCGGCAGGCACAGAGCCAGATGTCCGCATGAACCCGCTGCTCTTAAAGCCGCTCACGGACAAGGGATCGCAGGTCATCCTCATGGGCAGGCCGCATTCAACCATGCAGGCCAGGGACTTTCTTGCCGCACGCAGGGACTATAGAAAAACCATACTGGAAGCCTACGACAGCCTTGCCAGAGAGCACGACGTCATGGTCCTTGAGGGGGCAGGCGCCATGTGCGAGGTAAACTTAAAAGAAAGCGACCTTGTCAACATGGCCATGGCAAAGGCCGCAGGAGCGCATGTCCTCCTGACCGGAGACATTGACAAGGGCGGCATCTACGGCGCTTTTTTAGGGGCCTGGATGACCTGCACGCAGGAAGAAAAAAAGCTCCTGGCAGGCTATCTTGTAAACCGCTTTCGTGGTGATGCCAGCCTGCTGGCCCCTGCCCATGACTATATGATGCGGGCAACAGGAATTCCCGTCCTGGGCGTCATCCCGTATCTTGCGGAACTAAACCTGCCAGAAGAAGACAGCGTAGGCCTTTCCCGCAACCTTTTCAGGCCGGCAGAGCTTGCAGATCCGCTGGATGTGGCCATGGTCGTCCTGGGACGCACGGCCAACTATACGGATGTGGCACCGCTTGGTGCCGAGCCCGATGTGACTCTCAGGCCTGTAAGAACATCTGCCGAATGGGGCAGTCCTGACCTGGTTATCCTGCCGGGGTCCCGCAGCGTGGCCGAAGACTGCGCCCTTTTGCGTTCATCAGGCCTTGCCGGCCGCATTATGGAACATGCCCGGAAAGGCGGCTGGATCGCCGGCATCTGCGGCGGCATGCAGATCATGGGCGATACGCTGCACGATCCAAAGCATCTTGAATCCGGCACAGACTGCATGGAAGGCCTGCATCTTCTGCCTCTGGCTACCACGCTTGAAGGGGAAAAGACCCTGACAAGGATCAGCCATGCAGACACGCCTTTTGGGGTGCAGACAAGCGGCTATGAAATTCATCACGGACAGACGCGCATAACAAGGGAACTGTCCGGCATGCAGTACTTTTCAAGGCCGGACTCAGAAGATGGGCCGTTTCTGGGCTGTGCCCTGGGACATATGGTGGGCACGTACCTGCACGGGCTTTTCGACGATGACTTTTTCCGCAGGGCATTTCTGGATACAGTACGCCAGTCCCTTGGCAAAAATCCCTATGGGCGGCAGCTTGCCAGCTGGAATCCCGATGCCGGACTGGACAGGCTGGCTGATGCGGTACGGTCTGCCTGCGATATCAAAGCCATCCTGCGCATGCTGGGACTGTAGCCTTTTGGGAAGCTGCAGCAGGCCGGACCTGGCACGCTATTTCCTCTTTTCGGCAATGGCGTACACGTTTTTGCCAAAGAAAGGAGAGCAGAAGATGTCAAAAAAACGGCCCAGCGGGAAAAGGTACTTGTCGTATGCCAGAAGCAGTGAAGGGCTGAGCGTCCCGTCGTCATGGCCGAAGAACTTGTTATACAGGGAGGCCGCAAAGCCGACGCTTTCCGCATAACGGCACTCTGTCACAGCAAATCCGCCACGTTCGAGTTTGGCTTTCAGATCCTTTTTTGTATAGCGCCTGTAATGCCCCACCCTTTTGTCCATGCTTGAATAGAGGACATTGAACGCAGGAAGATACACAAGGAGTTTCCCGCCAGGGACAATCTTGCTATGCCACAGCCGTATCATTTCCTCGTCATTTTCTATGTGCTCAAGAACATGGAAGCTGTACAGAAGATCTATGCTTTTGTCAGCAACAGTCCCGATATCGTCTGTAACAGCCAGTCCCTGCTCCCTGAGTTCATTTTTCAAAGTCGGATCCGTTTCGACACACACGACAGAGCAGTTTTTTGCGACGGTTGCAGCATATATTCCTGTACCTGCCCCAAAATCTAAAACTTTGTCTCCTTTTTTTGAGCATCTGTTAATGAGTCCAAACAAGTAGTTATTGTAATTATAAGAGCTTTTTTGAACATACAGACTGTCTTTTCCTTTATATTCTATTTCACTCATGCAA
>CAVJEZ010000178.1:0-4458 GCA_963648625.1 Odoribacter splanchnicus | reverse complement strand
GTTGACCAGTTGCGTGCTTCAAAGACGCCCTTCAGGTTCTCAAACCCGCGCACGACTGCTTCGTCGTTGCAAAGATCAAGATACTGCAGGAAGCCTTCCCTGCCACGCCGTTCAACTGCTATGCGCACCATCCAGGCAAGACGAACCACGGAAACCGTTGGCTCGGATTTGCCAGAGCGGTACTGGAATCCTGACTGTCCGCCTATACCCAGCAGAAGGAGGCAGCTGTTGCGGCTGACGACCATCTGTTCAATGACTTCCTGTTTCCAGCCATCAGCAGGCGTGCCCTCAATGAATTCGTGGGTGCACCATACGGCAAGCCAGTCTATCCAGGACAGGATATGCGGCATCTGCGGCAGCTGTGACGGAATACGCCACCAGGCTGTGAGGCGGGACAGCAAAGGCGTTGTCGGGGATTTGTATGTTGCCTTGACCATGGCGCGCAGGTTGTGCAGCCACTGCCAGTCCGTAAAGGTCCAGAGGGACAGTTCCTGTCTCTCCCTGAGGTACTTTACGTCTTCGTAGGTTATGCTGCCTGTCTTGCCGTCAATCTTTGTCCCTGAAGGCGGCAGGCTGTGCTCGACGCCATTGGAGGTCTTCCACTCTGCAAGCATGGGGCCGGAACCGAAAATGAGCCAGTCCAGGTTGTATCCCATGTCCACGCAGAGCCAGCGGACCAGCCAGTGAGGAATATTGTCCCTGTTTAAGCCTTCTACAAGCAGCATGACGCAGCTGCCAAGGGAACGGCGGCGTACTTCGGGCTCAAACGGCGGAGGCACTACCTCGTTGCGTCCGCGCACAGGCTTTTTTCTCCTGCGTTCCGGCGGAAGAAGGGCCTCGGGTGAATTCTCAAGCCACTCAAGTTCCTGTTCCTCCCTGGGAGAGCGTGACCCCATGGGAAATGTATAGTCTTTGCGGACGCCGTAGTCGCAGATGTCCTTGATGACGGCGCGCAGCCTTTCCTTGCACTGCCCGTAGGCTTCTTCGGGAGTGATGTCAGGATCTGCATCTTCGGGGAACGGCTCGGTGGCCCCGTTGCGCAGGCGGGCGTCGGGGCTGCAGTGACTGTCCAGGCAGAGACTGATCATGCTGCGCAGATAGTTGTCATTAGAAGCATTGTCCATATGTTATCCTTGCTAGGAATAGTGTTCGGGTTTGGGATAGGGGCAGCACTTGTTACGGCTGCTTTGTCTATAATAGTATTGGAATATTGTCATGTCAATACTTTGTGAAAAAAATATGTTTAACTTTCTGCATGACGACAGAAGCTGCTGGCCGGAAAAGCTGTTCTGAAAAGCAGTACAGCATTTCTGCAAGTCCTCAGCATTACCTTTGCATTACCTCTGCACTGCCTTTGCATTACCTCTGCACTGCCTTTGCATTGCCTCTGCAATGCTCTTGCCGTCTCTTTGGGCAGGGGAAATTTGTCCTGCCGTCTTTTTTTTGCAGAACCGCTACAGCAGCGCCGTTTTCCTGAAATATGACCGCCATAAAGTGCATGGGCAGGGCATGAAAATGGTTTGACAGCCTGCACGGGCAAAAGGTATGAGGAAAAAATGAAACAGATTTTTTTTCGTTTTTTCAGGCGGGGAAGGATCGCGCTTCGCACCTGTGCGGCTGGGCACAGACTTGTTTCCGGTGTAGTCCTGACGCTGGCTCTGGCAGGTGGCCTGGGCTGGCATACTGGCCAGGCAGCACTGGATGCTGTGTCCGGCTATCAGCAATGCCTTGTGGCTGAAGGAAAGCCTGCGCTATATACTCTGGCAGGCAGGGAACAGGACAAAAGCGGTCAGCAGGAAGGAACCGGGACGGAGAGGGCGTCTGTTCCTGACTTTGTTATTACCGAGTGGTATGGCGGCCAGGCCATGGACAGAAATGCACTGCGCCGCACCATTGAATTTGTAACGCTGCACCTGATGCCGGACGGATCCTGGTGCAGCCAGGGCGTGCATGACCTGCTTATGGAAACGGCCGCTGTTGAAACGGCCTTAGGATCCATTGTCCGCCAGCACAAGGGGCCTGCCCTCTCTGTCTGGCAGATTCTGGGCTTCAATTTTGTGGAAATCCGCGACTACTTTGCCAAATACAACCCCGAGCTTCTGGAACGGGCCATGTTTTTCTACAACCAGGACTACTCTGAAGAATGGAACAGGGTCTACAACATTCCCTGGACAGCTTCCATGAGCCTGCTCTTCTATGAAAAGGCGACCAAGGGGGCTTTTCTGGAGCAGCTTGGATCGATTGAGTCCAGGGGCAGGCTCTGGAAGAAGATCTACAATACCCGCCTGGGCAAGGGGACAGTTGAGGGATACAAGAAGCGCGCCCTGCAATATGTCCACCTGCCTGACAATGAAAGCATGCAGGACAGCATGTAGAAAAGCGTGAAGTAAAGCCTGCGGGAAGGACGCCTACAGCTCGACCAGCATGTCGTGCGGAATGTGGTCAGATATGGCTTTCAGCCAGTCGGGCATGCGCACCGGCTTTCCTGTTTTGTCTGCCGAGGCGTGCTGCGTCATGCCCGTAACCAGCACAGTGTCGCGGGCTTCATTGGTCAGCTCGTACTGGAAGGTGAGCGAGGCGCGGCCCCATTCTGCAATGGCCACATGGCAGTGGACCACGTCGTCAAAGCGGGCAGGGGAGCGGTAGCGGCACTGCACTTCGCGCACCGGAAGGTAGATGCCCTTTTCCTCAACTTCGCGGTAGCTGAAGCCTGAGACCCTGATATAGGCGTCCCTGGCCCTTTCAAATATATGCAGGTATTCGGCATAGTAGACAATGCCCATGGCATCGGTTTCGCCATAGGAGATGCGGTGTGCCACCCAGATGGAAGGAGATGGAAAATTTGCTGCTGGCATGCTTTGCTCCGTTGAAAAAAGACCCGTGCCGGCTGATGCGGCACTGTGACAACGCACAATCTATTGCACAACTGCGCTGGAAAATCCAGATCGCGGCAGGGCGTGCAGCAGGGCATGACTGCAAGAGAAAAAGAGTGTAGCCTGCCTTTTGCCGCAGAGGGGCCTTTCGGCCTGCTGCTTTGTCTTTTTACATGAAGGACGGGAGAGGAAACGGACTGTTATGGGCAGACTTGGGAAAACGACAGCTGAATACCTGGCCGAAGTGGAAGAGAACGGCCTGGCTCTGAGATATGTTCCCCTCCAGAGAAGGACGCGCACAATCTGCCTGGCCGCCGTGCGCAGCAACGGGCTTGCCCTTCAGTACGTCCCTGTGAGCATGAGGAGCGATATCGTCATCTGCCTGGATGCCGTGGACAGTGCCGGCATGGCGCTTGAATTTGTGCCCGAGCCCCTGCGCGGGCGGGAACTGTGCTTTGATGCCGTGCACAGCGACGGATGCGCCCTGCAGTTTGTGCCAGAGGAGCTGCGGGATGAGGATATGTGCGCAGAGGCCCTTGAAAGCTGTCCTAAGGCTCTCAGGGCTGTCCCTTTGTCCTTGCGGAAGCTTTTTCCCGGTGATGCCGGAAAGCAGGGGCAGACTGGCACCAGGCCAGCCTAATGCGTCAGCGTTGCTGCCTTCCAGCGGCCGTCCTCGTTGATAAAAATCCAGATGATGTCATCCCTTGAAGCAGGCTGGTCTTCTTCCTGCCAGACATAGCAGGCGCTGACCCTTGCCGTGCCGTCTTCTTCCAGGGAACAAGAGCCGATGCTGAGCTCAAGCAGCTTTTTGCCCGGCTCTGTATCCTCGTCCGTAATGTTGGCCTTCAGCATGCTGGCAATGGGGCCTGTTACAAAGGGCGAGATATGTTCCCAGTGGCAGTAGTCCCAGTTCCAGATGGCAGTGAGGATATCAAGAGCCTCCTGCATGAGAATGTCACTGGGTTCCTGCACCGTGTCCGCAGGCTGTGTGTCGCTGATTTTTGCCGGATGCGGGATTGTATCGTGTGTTTTCATGGCTGATTTCCTGCCTTTGTCGTTCAAAGTCTACTCAAAGTCTACTTTTTAGTCTACTTTGTGTTCCATATGCCGTCACGCCTGGATCCTTTTCTCTCAAGGAGGCCGTATTCCTGCAGTTTTGAGCAAATCTTTTTTACGCCGCCAACACTCAGGCCAGTCTGGTCTGCTACATTCTGCAGGGACAAGCGGCCGTCATTAGCCAGGGCGTCATATACTTTCTTCTGATTGGAAGTAAGCTTCTTTTTCTGCAAGGCAATTCTCTTCCGTATTGCAACCTCAGGCCTTTCAAATGCAAGCGGAAGGGTGACTTTCAGCATGCCGTCATCAAAGGAAAAGACATCCCTGCCATATCTTTCAACAATGGCCGGAATGCCGTGGCCGCTCTGTTCTGTGTAGTGTGCAGCCTTAAATACTGTCAGCAGGCTCTTGTTAACCGGCATGCTGGTTCCGCAGTAGAAGCCTTCTTTTGACAGGGCAAAAGGAAGGCCTCCATAGGAAACAATCTCTATCCTGTCGTCAAACAAATATATTGATGGTGCAATAGCAT
>CAVJEZ010000177.1:0-4461 GCA_963648625.1 Odoribacter splanchnicus | reverse complement strand
CTGGAAGGTTTCCCTCTGGGGCATGGCCTTTTTCAAAAAGACCTGCATACTCAGGGTAGAAAACGGGGCTGAACTTTCTCAGAAGCTGTCCTGAAACATTCATTTTGATCTGCAGCATCTCATTTTTCGGCAACCTGTACCATTATTTCCACAAGGACTTCCATAAACAAAGCCTGCTGACCCACTGTACCATTCCGGGGAAAAGATTACTCACTCCATGCCTGCTACAAGAAGACCATTGCCGCATTCCCTGCTCGATCACGAGGAACTGTCAGCAGGCGGAACATTGCGCCTGCTAGGCGAAGCTGTTACCACAGGACTTCTGACAGGCCTTGTCATCGGATGCCTGCGCATTGCCTACACGCATTGCAACGGCTTTCTGGCTTCCCTGTATGCTGCCACAGAATTTTCTTGTCTCAAGGCAGGCATTGCCCTTCTCTTTGTGGCAGCATGCGGCTTTGCTGCCTGGCTTTGCGTGCGCATCGAGCCATTGAGCGGCGGCAGCGGCATACCGCAGGTGGAACTTGCCCTGCGCGGCCTTCTGCCCATGCCCTGGCTCAGGATAGTGTGCTGCAAATTTGCCGGCACCCTGGCCAGCATGTGCGGCTGCCTCTCTTTGGGCAGGGCAGCGCCAAGCATACAGATGGGTGCTGCCATCGGATGCGGCATCGGGAATATCTGGCAGGGAAACGGGCTGCGCCCGCGCTTTCTGAATGGCGGAGCCGTGGCCGGCCTGACTGCCTGTTTCGGAGCCCCCCTGGCCGGAATCTGCTTTGCCTTTGAGGAACTGCGGACAAATGCCTCGCTGCCACAGTTTCTTTTCATGGTCCTTGCCGCCGCCTCAGCCTGGGCGACGACATCGTATATACTTGGTCTCGGCCTCGTCTTTCCCCTGACGGCCATAACGGCAGACTGGTTTTCCTTTGCCTGGCTTTGCCTCATTCCTGGCATAAGCATAATCTCTGCCCTGTTCTGCCGCCTGTACCTTGACGGCATACGCATTTTGTCCGGCCTGGGAGACATATATCTGCCGCAGCCTGTCCGGTATGCCCTGGTTTTTGCCACAGGCTTTCTGCTGCTCATGTTCTTTCCCGGTGTTATCGACGGGTTTGCGCCGTCAGTTCAAGACCTTGCCGAAACAGCATACCCTCTCCGCCTTATCCTCGCCCTCTGGCTTATAAAGTGCCTTTTCAACATGGCCTGCGGCGCTTCCTATGCACCTGGCGGACTCATTATGCCCCTTCTTTTTGCAGGAGCCCTGACCGGAGCGCTTTTATCGTCCCTGCTGGCCCTTCTGCATTATCCGGCATCATGCCAGATTCTTATTCCGCTCGGCATGGCGGCCTTTTTTTCAGGCATCATCCGTGCGCCCTTCACTGCGGCCTTTCTGATTGCAGAGACAACATCGTGCTGGAACATTTTCCCGGCACTGCTTGCTGCAAGCCTTATAACTTTTGCCGCTGCCAATGCCATCGGGGCACAGCCTCTCTTTACCTTCATGCGCATGCGGCAGCTCCGCCTTATGCGGCAGGCACAAAGGAAGGCACGAACCTGAAAAAACACAAGAAATCCCTGTATTTCCACAGGAAATGCTATTGATTTCTGATTGCCATTTTTATAATGTAAAGGAAATATGTACGCCCATACCCTCCGGTGCTGTCTACCATAGCAGTCTTACTGCCCAGCGCGCGGAGGTTTTTTTCTCTATTTTGTGCATTCTCCCTGGGTGTAGAGGCACTTTATAACTCCCGGACAGCCCGGGTGAAATCCGGAGACAGGTTTTTCATGACACGTAAGGATCGTACTGAAGGTATTTACAGTCGCCGTGAAGTTCTGGATGCCAATGAGCGCAAGCAGTACTACCTCATTCAGCTGAAGGATCTTCTGGTCTACGCCTACCGCTATTCCGAAGACGTGAAGAAACGCTTTGACCGCGCTCAATTCAGTGTCGATAAATTCAAGACACTTTCTGATATCAAGCACATCCCCATCCTCAAGAAAAAGGAACTTATCTTCCTGCAGTCCATGGGACCGCGCCTGGGCGGCCTGCTGACCAAGGACCTGGGCGATTTGAAACGCATCTTCCTGTCTCCCGGACCCATATTCGATCCCGAGGACAGAACCGAGGACTACTGGGGCTACACAGAAGCATTTTATTCAGTGGGCTTCCGTCCCGGCGACATAGTTCAGAATACCCTGAACTACCAGCTGACTCCGGCAGGCCTCATGTTTGAGGAACCCCTGCGCAACCTTGGCTGCTCAGTCATTCCTGCCGGTCCGACAGAAGCGGCGACCCAGCTTGACATCATGCAGAAGCTGCGTGTCTCAGGCTACGTCGGAACACCCAGCTTCCTGATGCACCTGGCCCAGAAGACCGAGGAAAAGGGCCTTAACCTGCGCAAGGATCTCTACCTTGAAGTTGGCTTTGTCACAGGCGAGCGCCTGTCCGAAAAGATGCGCAACCAGCTTGAGAAAAAGTACGACATCATTATGCGCCAGGGCTACGGCACAGCCGACGTAGGCTGTATCGGCTACGAGTGCTTCCACAAGACCGGCCTCCACATCGCCAACCGCTGCTATGTGGAAATCTGCCATCCCGACACAGGCATTCCGTTAAAGGACGGCGAAGTCGGTGAAATCGTGGTCACGGCCTTCAACAAGACCTACCCGCTCATCCGCCTTGCCACGGGCGATTTGTCGTACATCGACAGAACTCCCTGCCCCTGCGGCAGGACAAGCCCCAGGCTTGGCAATATTGTCGGCCGTGTGGATACAACAGCACGCATCATGGGCATGTTTGTCTACCCGCACCAGGTTGAGCAGGTGCTGAGCCGCTTTGAGGAAATCAAGCGCTGGCAGATTGTGGTGACCAACCCCGACGGCATTGACGAGATGACCCTCAACATAGAGGCCAGCGAGTTCACCCGCGAGGACGAGCTGCTTCACCAGTTCCGCGAAAAGATCAAGCTGCGTCCGCAGGTTACCATCCTGACGCCCGGCACACTGCCTCCGCAGGTCAAGCCTATCGACGACAGGCGCCGCTGGGACTAGCAGTCATTTCCTTTTTTCTGACCCCGCCGCATTGCGGCGGGGTTCTTTATCGAGGCCTGCCATGCCGCAATTTTCCACCTTCAAGGAATTTCTCACTGATTTTCACGCCACTGTCATGGCCTTTGAGAAGAAGGCCGTTGAAGCTCTCGACAGGGGTGATACAGATACATACAAGAAGTATATGCTCTTAAAGGCCGAAAAGATGGTTGTGCTGGAATACGAGGCCTATCCCTATCTCAAGACAGCCTCTGATGCAGTGAAGGCCTATGCCTCCAAAGAGGTAAAAATGTTTTCGGCTGATGCCAAGCTGAGCCTCAAGATGGACTCGCCTTTCTACTGGTCTGCGCTTTTGTGGGAAGAAGATGCCAAGCCAGGCGATCCTGACTGTCTTGAAACCTTTATCAACGGTTTGCCTGAATAAGGAGATAAACTGATGAAATCATTTACCCTGGGCCTTGCCACGGCGGCTCTCTGCCTTTTTGCCGCTCCCTGTATGGCCATGCCCGGCATGCAGCAGCAGTCCGGCGATCAGAAAGAGCTTATGGAACAGGCAAAGAAAAATGCACAACTGTTCTACGAAAAGGCCGATACAGACAAGGACGGCAAGCTCTCAAAAGAGGAATTCCTAAAAGCGCTGCCCAACATGAAGGAACAGGCTTTCACAGTCATTGACGCCGACAAGGACGGCAGCATCAGCATGGATGAATGGATTGCCTTTACTGTCAGGCATGCACAGGGCAAGCAGGAGCCGGCTGCAGGAAAGAAGCCTGCTGCCCAGGAACCGCTGCCTACAGTCACAGCCCCTGAGCCGCCCAAGAGCAGCAATTAACGCCATGCAGGCTGAACATCAGGAAGAACGCCTCACAAGGCTTGAGGAAGAAAACTACTTTTTGCAGGAAAAACTGGAAGAGCTTAATGAGGCCCTTGTCTTTCAGCAAAAACAGATCGATGCCCTGGAAGCATCGCTGCTCAGGGTCAGCACGGTCTTAGAGCAGATGCGGAGCCAGCAGGACATGCGGGAAGACGATCTCAAGGCCGGTGAAAGGCCGCCCCATTACGACTCCTGGTAAGTCCTGGCAAGGTACACTTACATGAGACAAGCCCCTGTATATGAGTATACAGGGGCTTGTCTGCTATGAAAGGATAAACCTGTGCTCAGGCAAGGTTTTTCTTCTCAGCCCATTTGGCAAGGCGGTGACGATACTGCTTTTCAAAATTCTGCCAGTAGGATGCAGGCGAGCCTGTTGCTTCCTTCAGCCTGAAAGCAAGCTCCTTGTCCACAGGATGAAGGCCATCGTAAAAATTGTGCAGTTCCTCAGGGCTGAGTCCCAGCCTCCTGCACGCCTGGTCTTCATCAACAAAAGTCTGCTCCATCATCTGCCGGACCATCTGTCCGGGAGCTATGATAGT
>CAVJEZ010000176.1:0-4517 GCA_963648625.1 Odoribacter splanchnicus | reverse complement strand
GGCCTCATCGGCATGCTGCTGGGCTGGGCCGCCTTTCCTGCCATCTGTGTGGCCCTCATACTTCAGGCAGTGCTTTTCCAGTTTGGCGGCATCACAGTTTTGGGCGTCAACACCGTCACCATGGCCCTGCCAGCTGTATGCTGCCATTACGCTTTCCGCCGCTATCTGTGCGGCACCTCAAAATGCCAAAGCCGAATCGCTGCCTTTTTATGCGGTTCAGTGTCTGTGGCAGGTTCCTGCCTCCTGACCGCACTTGCTCTTGCCCTGACAAGCGAGGCATTTGTTCCTTCTGCAAAGCTCCTACTTCTGGCCCACATCCCTATCCTGATAATCGAAGGGTGCCTTTCTGTCTTTCTCATTAGCTTTCTGCAAAGGGTCCGTCCGGATATACTTAAATTCTCCTCAGCTGAGACAAACTAATGAATATAAAATTTCCCTTGCTTTTTCTGATACTGGGGCTTTTTTTCTGGCAGTCTGAGATTTCTTATGCCCACCGTGTCAACATTTTTGCATGGACAGCCTCAGGCAGTATCGAGGCAGAGTGCGCCTTTTCAGGCGGCAATCCAGCACAAAACAGTACTGTCAGCGTGCTGGATACTGCCACAGGGCAACTCCTGGCTACAGAAAAGACTAACAGCGATGGTCACTGCGTCTTTGCCATAACTGACAATATGCGCAATGCCCCCAAAGGGCTGACTTTGCAGGTTAATGCCGGCTCAGGCCATCTTGGAACATGGGCTATTGAAGCGAGTGAGCTTGCTAATCATGCGCCAGTGCAGGAAAGTGTTTCAAAAAGTACCCCTGCTGTCACAGCTCCATCCCTGCCAGCAGTAGCATCGCAGGAAGACTCAATATCCATCAGCCGCACGGAGATTGCTGCCCTCAGGGCGGATATAGCCTCCCTCCATAAGGAAATTGCAAGCCTCAAAAACGATGATCCGTCCATGCGCGAGATAGTCGGCGGCCTTGGCTGGATAGCAGGCCTTGTCGGATTTGCTCTATGGTACACAGGCAGAAGGAGACAGTCATAATGGCATACAGCACTACAATGACAGTGGCACTGCCAGAGACGCAGGCACAGCTTAATCCTGCAGCCCGTCTCACCGGCGCCATCCTCGCCAGCATAGTTATTGCCACGCTCTCTCGTCCCGAGGCCTGCCTTCTGGCCGTGCTGCTTGGCCTTGTCCTTTTTACATTTACAAGAGCCAGCCTTCCCCATGCCCTGCGCCGCCTGTTGCTGGTAAATACATTTACATTGTTCCTGTGGCTGACAGTGCCGTTTTCTGTGGCAGGCCAGATCCTGTATTCTATGGGGCCATTCACGCTCACAAAGGAAGGCCTATTGCTGGCCGTAACCATCACCCTGAAAACCAACGCCATGCTGCTGGCCTTCTTTGCCCTGGTAGCATCCCTGCCCCTGCCACAGCTAGGCTCCGCGCTGACAGCCCTGCACTGTCCCAGACGCCTGACTGCCCTTTTGCTTCTGACATACAGATACCTGCATGTCCTCTCAGATGAATGGCACACCCTGCGCACTTCCGCCATGCTCAGGGGCTTTGAGCCCAGAACAAACCTGGCTACATACAAGACATACGCCATGCTGACAGGGCTGCTGTTTATCCGTTCCTGGGACCGCTCCATGCGCATCTGGGAAGCCATGCGCCTGCGCTCATTTTCAGGGCATTTTCCCACAGGAACCCTGGCCCCCTTGTCATTCAGGGACGTTTTTTTCCTGGCCGGCCTTCTGGTATTTCTCGCGATGATTGCCCTGTACGATTTCATCCCGGAGGTGTTCTGTGCTGCAGGACGCTGTCTTCTCGCTTGATCACATCTCCTTTTCGTATGCAGGCTCACGGCCGCTTTTTTCCGACCTTAGCTTAAGCCTCGCCCCAGGCCGCCATCTCGGGCTGTACGGCGCCAACGGCGCAGGCAAGACGACGCTTTTCCGTATAATCATGGGACTGGAACGTCCGCAGGCAGGGCATGTCTATCTGCACGGAAAGCAGTTGGATACGGAAAAGGACTTCAGGGCTTTGCGCAAAAAAATAGGGCTGGTCCTGCAAAATGCAGACGACCAGCTCTTTTGCCCGACAGTGCTTGAAGATGTTTCATTCGGCCCGCTCAATCTGGGCCTCTCCCAGGAAGAGGCTGACAGGAAGGCACGCTCGGTCCTGATGAGCCTCGGGCTGTCCGGGTACGAAGACAGGCTGACGCACCAGCTTTCAGGCGGCGAAAAGAAGCTGGTTTCCCTGGCCGGCATCCTTGCCATGGAGCCAGAGGCCATGCTCCTTGACGAACCCACTGCTGCCCTTGACGAGGATGCAGTACGCAGGCTGGCTGCCATTCTGGCAGGGCTGCCTGAGGCCCGCATTGTCATCTCGCACGACAAGGCTTTTTTAGAACAGGTTTCTGACGACATCCTTACCCTCAAAGAGGGAACCCTTATCCTGTCTTAAGGATTTTACATCCTTTCACACGATGCTTGACAAAGCATACTCAATTGCCTATGTACTTTCTTGTGGTTTCGTAGCTCAGTTGGATAGAGCGACTGCCTCCTAAGCAGTAGGTCGCGTGTTCGATTCACGCCGGGACCACCACTTCTTGAATTCATGGCCCTTGAGTACTATACTCATAGGGCTTTTTTTTTGAATACAGCTCAGGCCTGCTTTGTGGGCAGGAGCAAACAGCAAGGGGGCGCTTTAATGTCCTGTATACAACTGCAACAAAGCACAAGGACCCGCTTTATTTCCAGGGCGGCCATGGTGCTTCTCATGCTGGGGTTGGCCGGCTGCGCCGGCAAACAGCCTGCTGTCCAGTATCGTCCCGCCCCTGCCCAGCCTGCTGTTGCAGTGCAGGAATCACCTGCCCTCTTCACAAGCCTCCTTCATCCGGCAAACCAGGAACTGCGCTCCTGGAAGGACATGGCTCCGACCATACGCAAGTCGCTCAACTATACTGAAAAAAAGCCGTCATCAGCCATTGCGGTTTCAAGGCCCGGGCTGAAGGTAACCTATGGCGAGCTCACGGAATCACTGCAGCTTCTGCGCTCGCTGCTGCCCCAGCTTGATGCCAATCCGTCCCTGCTTTTGCAGCACTTCCGCTTTGTGCAGGTAGACCCCTACATCAAGTATTCCGGCTATTATGAGCCGGTAATTCACGCAAGCAGGACAAAGACGGCAAAGTACTCGCAGCCGATTTACGCCCTGCCCCCGGACATGGCCTCATACCGGAAAAAGCACGGCAAGTACTATTCCAGGGAGCAGATAGACGGTCCCAGGCAGGTGCTCGCCGGCAGGGGGCTGGAACTTGCCTGGGCAGATCCTGTCGATGTCTACTTTTTGCAGATACAGGGCTCGGGCAGGCTGCTCTTTGACGACAATACCTCGGCCTATCTCAACTACGCCGGCCAGAACGGCCACAAATACCGTGCCTCCGGACGCATCATCGTTTCCCAGGGCTACAAGCTGCAGCGCGGCGACATTCTGGAGCAAAGGGAGTGGTTCAAGCGCTATCCTGAGCGCATGAACCAGGTTTTCTTTGCCAATCCCTCGTATGTCTTCTTCAAGTTTTCTACCAGAGGCTCTGTCGGCGCAATGGGCCAGCCCCTGGACGACTGGGTCTCACTGGCCACTGACAGAAATTTTCTGCCCCTGGGCGGCATTGTGGCCTATGGCGTCAATATTCCTGACAGGACGTATGGCACGACAGGCCTCAGGGGACTGGGACTTGCCCAGGACACTGGCGGCGCCATCAAGCGAAACCGCATTGACATTTACTGCGGCGGCGGCGACAAGGGCATCTATGTCTCTGCCAAGCTGGATGCCAAAGGCCCTGCCTGGCTCCTGCTGAAAAAGTAGGCAGGGAACGTTACTGACTAATCCGGGCAACAGCCCTTTTACACCTGGAAAGGCAGGAAAACATGGATACAATAAAAAAATACCGCATTGAATACGTTCGCGACCCAAAGCTGAAGCCGCGTGCCGTTCACGGGGTGTTTGGCGGCCCCTGTGACAATGACGCCATTGAGGTGAGCCTGTACACTGAGTCTGAACTGCAGCCCAGGGAAAAGGATGTCGTGTGCGATACAGAGACCGGAATGCCTGTGTACGAATCGTATGCCGACGATGACATTACCGTGCTGCAGCGCAAAGTCCATTCAAGGATCATGCTGAACGTCAATACGGCAAAGTATCTTATATACTGGCTGGGCCGTTGTGTAGATATATTTGATAAAAGAAAAGCAGAGCAACAGCCTGCCGATGAAGAAAACATCGCCAAGGAATAGCTCTGCAAAACAACATGCGCCATTGTCCCATGCTGTGGATGATGGCGCCTATATATGGGTTGTACGCCGGAATGTACATGCCGGCGTACATGGCCGGGACGTACCCTGTACAGCAGAAAAGCCCCCAGTTATGAGAGTGCAATGCTCATAACGTCAGGGGCTTTTGCGCAGAGATAATCTGCCTTGTCCAGTTCTCCGGGGCCGGCATAGCCGTAGAGCACGCCGCAGGATG
>CAVJEZ010000175.1:0-4524 GCA_963648625.1 Odoribacter splanchnicus | reverse complement strand
TTCTGTTTGCCACCCAGGCCGAGTCGCTGCAGGCCGTTATTGACCGGATTAGCGTAAGCAATACACTGTCCTGACGATCATCCAGACTGCCAGGCATCACTGACCAGGATCACTGAATTGCATATACCTGACCTAAAAGTGCCAACTTTGCAGGTCAGGTATTATGCTTGTCAGATATCGCCTGATCCCAGCCTCCTCCGGCCTTGTTTCCGTACTTTTTTCACTCCGCATCAGCCGTAAACTGAGCGGATACTTTTGCCGATAAAGAAGGATTGTTCCTAAGGATTATTCCTTCAGATACTTTTTTCAGGAGAAATACCATGTCTCTCTCTCAGCAGATAGAAAAAGACTATATCACGGCCTATAAGGCCAAGGACACTCTCAGGGTCTCGGTCCTGCGCATGCTCAAGACATCCCTCAAACGCCGCCTGGTTGACACAAGCCGTCCTGACGCCCAGCTTGATGACGAGGAAACAATGGACATCATCATCAAGGAAGCAAAGCAGCGCCGCGACTCCATTGCCGAATACAACAAGGCAGGACGCCCTGATCTGGCAGAAAAGGAACAGGCCGAGCTTGCCATCCTGGAAGACTACCTGCCCAAGGCCCTCACCGACGAGGAACTGGCCCAGGCCATTGAGGAAATGGTAGCCAAAGTCGGGGCAAGCAAGCCTTCGGACATGGGCAAGGTCATGGGTCCGCTTATGAAAGCCCTCAAAGGCAGAGTGGACGGAGGCAGGCTCTCTTCCGCTGTCAAGGCCCGCCTGGCACAGTAGGGAGTCGGTCCGTGATTCACAAACGCACGCTACAGGCACTGGAATACGATCGCATCCAAAAGGCACTGGCCGGATACTGCCTCTCTGACTGCGGCAGGGAAAGGGCCCTGGCCCTTGTCCCCCTCAATGATGCAGGACTGGTGCAGGAAGCGCAAAATCTCTATGAGGAAAGCACTGTCTTTGCTGCCAGCCATGCCCAGGGCGAAGTGCCGTCCCTGGCTTTTCCCGATGTCACGCCCTATATGCTGGCTGTCCGGTCAAAAGGGGCCCAGGCGGCAGGCTACGATCTGGATGCCCTGGTTGCCCTGCGCTCTGTCCTGAACAGTGCCGTACAATGGGCCGATGCAATCTGCCAGGAAGGAGCCGAGAAAAGCTGGCCCAGGCTGCAAGCCCTGGCCTCCAATCCGCCCATGCCCAAGAACCTGGCCCAGGCCCTGAACCGCTGCCTTAATGAAGACGGACTTATCCGCGACGACGCTTCACCCGAGCTCTTCCAGCTGCGCATCGAGATACGCAGCATCCACCAGACTGCCCTGCGCAAGACAAGGTCATTTGCCGAGAAGTACAACATCCTGCCCTACCTGCAGGATGAATTTATGACGCTCTCAGCTGACCGCTATGTGCTGCCCTTCAAGGCCACCTACAAAAACAAGATGCAGGGCATCCTGCATGACTGGTCCCAGACAGGCGAAACCTGCTACTTTGAACCGCTCTTCCTGGTCGAGCTCAACAACCGCATTCAGGAACTGCGCAGGGAAGAGCACGAGGAAGAGCACAAAATACTGCTCTATCTCTCAGGCCTTGCCGAAGGACAGAGCGACGGCGTGCTGGCAGCCATATCCCTGCTCACGGAACTGGATCTTCTGCAGGCCAAAAGGGCGCTGACTGAGCGCCTGGACGGCCGCATGGTGCCTGTCTGCGGCCTTGAGGAAGGCATTGCCCTGAAAGAGGCCCGCCATCCTCTTCTTCTGCTGGCCGAAAAAGCCCCTGCAAGGCACACCGGACGCAATACGTCCGGCAGTGCGTCCTCCCAGGCACAAAAAGGACACAAGACTGTCCATTCAGGCGTGCATCCCCTGGACATCCTCTTCCGCCCCGAGGACAGGGCCGTCATCGTGACAGGCGGCAATGCCGGCGGCAAGACGGTGTGCCTCAAGACACTGGGACTTTGCGTGGCCATGACACTGGCCGGGCTGCCGGTTCCGGTGGCAAAGGGATCGCACCTGCCCTTTATCACCCGCATGGACGCCTTTATCGGCGACGAGCAGAGCCTTGAAGACAATGTTTCCACCTTTACGGCCCAGATAGACCATCTGGCCAAGGCATGGAAGCATTTCGACAAGTCGGCACTTATACTGCTTGACGAATTCGGCTCCGGCACGGATCCGGCACAGGGCGCAGCCCTGGCCCAGGCAGTGCTGGACGAGCTCCTCGACAGGGGAACCTTTGTCCTGACTGCCACCCATTTCCCTGCCCTCAAGGGCTATGCCATGGCAAAGCAGGGAGCAAGGGCTGCCTCCATGCTCTTTGATCCTGAGACAAGCAGGCCCCTCTACGTGCTGGCCTACGACCAGGTGGGCTCAAGCCAGGCCCTGGATGTGGCAAGGGAGCACGGCCTGCCTGAATGCGTACTCAAAAGGGCCGAGCACTATCTCCTGCAGGACGGCGAGGACACGACTGCCATCCTGCACAGGCTGAACGAGCTGGCCCTTGTGCGCGAAAAGGAAATTGCAGCCCTTAAAGATGAGCAGAACAAGGCCCGCAACGCCCAGCTGCACTGCAAGGAGCGCCTTGACATGGAAAAAGCCAGGCTTCATGACGAAGTCAGGGGGCAGGCACAGGAACTGATGCGGGCCGTGCAGCAGGAAAAAGTCACCCACAAGCAGGCATTGCGGCAGATGGCGGCACTGAGGGCTTCTCTCGCAAAGGAGACAGAGGAAGCGCCAAAAGCCGCAAACAGCGATATGCCCGAAATCAAGGCAGGCGATACAGTCACCCACACTGTCTTCAAGAAAAAAGGCGTTGTCACTGAGATCGATGCCAAGCGCAAGCGTGTCCATCTGGACATGGGAGGCGTCAGCCTGTGGGCGTCATTTGACGTGCTGAAGCTCCCTGTCAGCCAGGGACAGCCATCCCAGGAAAACAGGGGCAAGACCTTCGGGCATATAGCCCGGGAAGCAAAGGCATCCCAGCCGTCACAGGCGGCACAGGCTGCCAGGGCAGCAGAGCCTGCCTGGGAAGTCGATATCAGGGGCCTGCGTGCCGAAGAGGCCATCAACTGCCTGCAGGCCTTCCTGGACAAGGCCTATCTTGCCGAGATGCGCGAGGTGGAAATCATTCACGGCCGCGGCACAGGGGCCTTGCGCCGTGCCATCCATGAATGGCTGAAAACCTGCCCCCACGTGCGGCAGTTTGCGCTTGCACCTGCTGACAGGGGCGGCGATGGCATGACCATAGCAGAGCTTTGCTGATGCCGCCTGCCAATACCTCTTTTGAAGGAAGAGTTCATGGCCAACAATGACGAAATAGCCCTTATCAAGGAACGCATCCCCATTGTGGAGCTCATTAACCGCTTTGTCCCCCTGCGGCAGGTGGGGAACCGCTTTGTGGCACCCTGCCCCTTCCACCAGGAGACAAAGCCTTCCTTCAACGTCACGCCCGACGGACGCTTCTACTGCTTCGGCTGCCAGAAAACAGGCGATATCTTCACCTTCTGGATGGAATACCACGGCGTAAGCTTCAGGGAAGCGCTGGAACAGCTGGCAGGCGAGGCAGGCGTCACCCTGCAGAAAAACTTCAGCCAGGCAAACAGGCAGGAAGTGCAGAAGGCAAAAGAGCAGCGCAGCAAGCGCGAGCAGCTCATGCACATGTACCGCCTGGCAAAAAACCATTTTGCCAGCAACCTGGCAGGCGAGGCAGGCGGCGCATGCCGGGCCTACATGCAGGAGCGCGGCATCAGCGACGAGCTTATGAAGCGCTTCGGCCTTGGCTGGGCCAAAGACGAGTGGCACGATCTGGCTTCCTTTCTGCAGGCACAGGGCTGCAATATTCCCCTGGCTGTGGAAGGAGGGCTTGTGTCCCTCTCAAGCAAGACAGGCAAGGCCTACGATCCCTTTCGTGCCCGCCTCATGTTCCCCATACGCAATACTGCCGGCGAAACCATAGCCTTTGGCGGCCGCATCATAGACAAGGACAGGGACGAGGCAAAATACATCAACACCCACGATACGCCCATCTACAAAAAGGGAGAGCATCTCTACGGGCTGGACCTGGCCGGCAAGGCCATCCGCATATCCAAAAGCGTCTTTCTGACCGAAGGGTATATGGACGTGCTGACCCTGCACCAGTTTGGCTATGAAAATGCCGTAGGGGGCCTGGGGACAGCCCTTACGGACCAGCAGGTGCAGAGAATCCTGGGCTTTTCCCCGCAGATCATGCTCCTCTACGACGGGGACAATGCCGGCCGCAAGGCTGCCCTGGCAGCAGCCGGAAAATTTCTTGCAAGAGGCGCCAAAATCAAGGTTATCCTGCAGCCCGAAGGAGAGGATATCGACTCCCTTTTGCGGACGCAGGGAAAGGAAGCCTTTGAAAAGCTGTGCAGCGCAGCCATGCCAGGACTGCGCTTCTGCGTGGAAACAATGCGCACCCTTGCCCCCAGGGACGCCCTTGAGTGGTGCCGCACCCTTGTCAAATCCATGAGCATACCCGAGCTTGTCAGCCCGACCATCTCCTACCTGGCCCGCTGGCT
>CAVJEZ010000174.1:0-4595 GCA_963648625.1 Odoribacter splanchnicus | reverse complement strand
GCCATGGCCTATATGGAGAACCTTGAGGCCGTGCACATTGCTGCCGATGACGAAGACATGCGCAGCGAGATCGAGCGTGTCTACGCCCCACTTCTGAAAAGAAATGAAGACGGCGTCCGCCCAGTGGAAATGAAGGAGCGCCTGCAAAGGCTCATGGACGAATATGCAGGCGGCGTCAGCCAGTACTACCGTACCAATGAAGAGCGCCTTGACTATGCCTTAAAGCATATAGCCATGCTGCAAAAGCAGTTCGTCTGGCTGCGCGCCCAAAACTACCATGAGCTCATGCAGGCGCATGAAACCATGGACAGGGTCGATGTGGCTGAAGCGGTTGTCCATCATCTGAAGGCCCGCAAGGAGACCAGGTGGAGCGGCTGGCAGACCAGGACGGATTATCCTGAGAGGGATGACCAAAACTTTGACTGCTTTGTGGAGTCTGTCAGGGATCCTGAGACTGGCGCCATACGCGTCTTTACCAGGCCCTACGAGCAGATTCTGCCAGGCGACAGGATGAAGGGATAACAGGTATCTGTACCCAAAAAGAAGGAGAATAGACATGCCTCCGGTAGTTGATATAAAAAAGTGCACGGGCTGTGCCGGCAGGGAAGAGTCCGCATGCGAGAACGTATGCCCTGGCGACCTTATGGCCGTGTCATCCGAAACTGGCAAAGCCTATTGCCGAGCCACCAATGAATGCTGGGACTGCATGTCCTGCATCAAGGCCTGCCCCAGGGGGGCTTTGACACTGCGGCTGCCCTACCAGCTTGGCTATTATGGCGCCTCGCTCAAGCCCATTATGGGCAGAGACAGCATTACCTGGAAATGCCGCGATATTTACGGCAGGGAAGCGACCTACCGCTACCAGAACAGGACGCATTAAGGTAGCGTACTGTGGGGCAGTTGTCCCGCCGCAGTGATTTGGAGGGAACCAGATAACCGTCATGGATTTCATGCAGTTCCTGCGCAGAATTTCCTTTTTTGAGGGGCTTGGAGAGGAGGGAAAGTCGCTCTTTCTCTCCCAGTCCAGGCGCATGTGCTTAAAGAAAGGGGAAACGCTTTTTCAGAGCGGCGATCCCTGCCGCTCCTGCTACTTCATAGAAAAAGGGCTCGTCCGCATTTACGGAGTAACAGGAAGCGGCAAGGAGCCTGTCTTCTTTCTGAGGCGCACAGGGGAAATGTTCGGACTTGCTGAAATCCTCAATGACGGCGTCAGGATGGCCAATGCCCAGACCATCATGCCGACAACAGTCTACGCCTGTGACTCGGCGGCCTTCAGGACCATGCTGAAGACGCATTTTGAAATGAGCCTACGCGTCATCAACATTCTTGGCATGCGCCTGCGCTATCTCAATGAGCAGATCCAGTCCCTGACAACAGCGACTGTGCGGGACCGCCTGCTGAGGCTCATGGTCTATCTTGTCTGCGACAGCCTGCCCGAGGATCTGGCAAGTCCCGGCTGGCAAGAAGTGCATGCAAGCATCCCTGTATCCCAGGAGATGATTGCCTCCATTATCGGATCGACCCAGCCCACCATCAGCTCTACCCTGCAGCAATTGCAGCAGGAAGGTCTTTTGCAGGTCAGGCGCAGCCATATTGACATCCTGGATGCCAGGCAGCTGGTGATCCTGGCAGAGGCCCTGGATTAAAGGGTCCTGGCTAAAGGCTCCGGGCTTTTTGCCCGGCAAAAGAAATAATGCAGGCGCCGCCTGGCTTAAGATTAAGCCCGGGCGGCGCCTTTTGCTGTCTTCTGGTACTGAAGCCCTACTGGCCGGAATGATACCTTTCAAGGACCTCTGCGCTATCTCCGACACACATCAGCTGCCCCTTGTTGATCCAGGCTGCATGGCGGCAGATTTGCCGTACCTGTTCATCGGAATGCGAAACCAGAATAACGGTTGTTCCCCCGCTCATCATGTCATGCATGCGCTTTTCGCATTTCTTCCTGAAACTGGCGTCACCTACAGCCAGAATTTCATCCACTATCAATATTTCCGGCTTTACCAGGGTTGCTATGGAAAAGCCTAGCCTGGCCAGCATGCCGCTGGAATAGTTTTTGACAGGCACGTTTTCAAACTGCTTTAGCTCGGAAAAATCGATTATCTCATCGTAGCAGTCCAGCATCATCTGCTTGGAACGGCCAAGGATGGCCCCGTTAAGGAAGATATTTTCCTTGGCTGTCAGGTTGCTGTCAAAGCCGGCCCCCAGTTCTATGAGGGGTGCTATGCGTCCGTTTACCTGCACTCTTCCCTTTGTTGGCGCAAAAATGCCGCTGATAATCTTCAGCATGGTGCTCTTGCCGCTGCCGTTAGAGCCTACAAGGGCAAATGTATCACCATATGGTATCGTCAGGCTGATGTCACGCAATGCCCAGAATTCATCCTTGGGGGCCATATTGCCTTTCAGCCTGCGCACAATCCACTCTTTCAGATTATCCACGCATTCCTGTGCCAGATTAAAGCGCATGGAGACATTTTCTACTTCAACAGCGTTATTCATGCATTCACCTTATGGATCTGTCTGACAAGGAACGATACTAGATATAGAGAATGAAATCCCTCTGCCATCTCTTGAATATCATAAGTCCCAGTACAAGCGTAACAAAAGCCATGCCGAAACATATCATGTGATCGATTGCTGACGGCCATGCACCATAAAGAACAATTTTTCTGAACATCTCTACGTAATTGTAGAGAGGATTAAAAATTAATGCCTCGCGCAGCCAGTCAGGCAATATGGAAACGGGATAAAAAATTGGCGTCAGATAATTCAGGGCTGTAAGAAAAACGCCATACAGATATTGTATATCACGAAAATACACAATCAGTACTGAGAGTATCAGGCCTATCCCTGTAGTAAAGACAAGCACATAAAACAAGACAACAGGCAGCAGTACAATTGTCAGATGCAACCCTGACTTGGTTACAAGCATAACAATGAATAATGCAGCCAGTGAAAACGTCATTGTTGTAAAACTTGATAAGACTCTGGAAACAGGAAAGATGTACTTGGGCAGATAAATTTTTTTAATAAGTGCTGCACTTCCCAGAATTGAGTTCATCGCCATTCTTGTTGCTTCGGAATAAAATCCGAAGATAAGCTGGCCTGCCAGCAGGTATACCGGGTAATTCGGGATGGCAAATCTGAACAACTGAGAAAAGACAATCGTCAGGACAGTCATGAGTAGCAAAGGGTTCAGCAGGCTCCATAAATAGCCAAGAAATGATCGCCGATATTTTACCTTCAAATCTCTGGCTATCAGTTCCTGCAACAGCCATCTGTATCTTATAATTGAAAATATATTCACTGCAACAAACCCTGCTTTTCCGTCTATTATGCCCAAAAAATTTCAGCATAATACTGAGTGCTGTACCGCAAAATACAATAATTATATAAAGAATATTTCTGCCATCAGGCAAACTACAGTTTTACCCATCCAATAGCTTCCCTGTCTATAACAGCTTTACTGTAATATCCCGAGCCTATACAAGCCCTGCCCAAACTTCAACGACAGTTAGATAGTCACACTAAAAAATTAAAAGAAAATAAACAGACTCAGGAAGAGTACCGTGTGACAGAGTCAGACTGTCCGCCCGATTTGGTATTATACAATACATCAAACCATATTGGAATAATCCGTGACAAAGAAAAACATTCAGCTCGCTGGCGTAAAAGATGTCGTTCTTGTTCCGATATATCCTGACCCAGACAAGCATCCATGCCCTGCGCTAACTCTTTTGCATCGGAACGTGTTAAAATGCCATAGCGGCCATTTTCTAAGATCTCTGTCGGGCCACTGGGACAATCCACAGCCACAATAGGCAAACCAAGGGCAAGGGCTTCCACTAAGACTAGACCAAACCCTTCAAATCGCGAACTTTGAGCCAGCATCCGTGCTTGCGCCATGACAGGATATGGATTCAGAAAACCTGGCAATAAGACATGACTGCTTGTACCGAGTTCCTCTGCCTTGCGCAAAAGGATTTCACGTTCGCTCCCCTCTCCAACAATACATAAACCCACGTCAACGCCACTTTGTAGTAACAAAGCGTGTGCCTCAAGAAGCAAGGAAAAGTTTTTTTCTCTTTCTAGACGCCCAACGCCAACAATAATAGGAAAACTCGCTGAGAACTGCTTTACTTCCTCAGGCAGACATTCTGTCGATGCCGAAAGAATAGATTCTACATCAATTGGATTATATATACGCAAAAACTTCTTTTTGAGAGAAGGGAAAAGACTTTGACATGAGCGTAACAGGCCATCACTGACGCAGACTACTGTTCTGCATCTGCCAGCACTCCATGCGAATAAAAAACGATAAATATACTGATATACAATACTACGTTCTTTAAGATACCCGCCCAAATCTTTGTGAAGCCATCCGATAGCCTGTCCTGGGGCAAGTAATGCAGCAATAAAAAAACTTTGCAGTTCAAGACTGCCAACAACAGCAACACTTTCGTTCACAATCTTTCTGATAGAAAGTAAATGAAGAAGCATGCTCCATTTTCCATCTCTTACCGGCATGGAAAACTGGACTCCTTTGGGCAAGTTCCTGCTCAGCTCAGGCAGGTAATACAAGCTGGCAATGATAACAT
>CAVJEZ010000173.1:0-4628 GCA_963648625.1 Odoribacter splanchnicus | reverse complement strand
GTCAAATCTGGCTTCTCCCCAGCGGGAATTTATGCCGTCCTTTGTCAGTCCGCTTACCTCGGCAGTTCCGTGGCTTATTTCGACTATGGATACGGTAAGAATTTCTTCCAACAGGGGGCGGCCGTTCTTTCTCTCTATGACAAGCCAGTTGAGATTCTCGTCCTTCCCCTTTTTGATGAGACAGTCTGAAGGCCTGTAGGTATGGCCTCCGGAAACAATGGTGCAATTGCCTGCGCTGGCAGTGTCATCCGCGGCAGGAGCCTTGTCGCAATAGAGGACGATGCCGGTTAATAAAGCCATGCACAGAATGATGCGGCAGAAGAAAAGGTGGTTTTTCATATTGTATGCTCCAGGCAGGAGATAACATCCGGTTCGATTATATCAGCCAGGGCCAGAAAGCCCAGAACGGCAACCAGCGCCAGGCATATAAGGGCAATGGCAAAAAGAGCCCTCCGTCCTTTCCTTTTTGCATACAGGGCAAGGCAGATAGTTGCGATTGCTGTTGCGGCCATAAGAACCAGCAGCATGCCTGTCTGGCGTGTTACCAGCAGAACTCCAATGAGCCAGAGCAGGGCAGCGCATAATACTGCAGTTGCTCCGGCGGCCAGTACCCTGGCAAGCCTTCTATTCGCCACGGCCTGCCTCGATAAGCGCAGATCCCTCTTTCATCCAGGTAAGGGAGACGTTTTTGCCGCAGGTAATATGCAGACGGAAGACAGGGACAGCCGGATTTTTTCCTGCAACAGCCTCATCCCAGTTTTTGGCGGGGATGTAGACCGCATCCAGGCTTGCAGGACTGGTCATGTTATAGATGGCGGCGCAGGTCTCGGCCATAGTTTCCTCGGCATCAGCCTGGGTTGTCTCTGATTTGTCCCAGAAGCTTTCAGCATCTTTGACCTCCATCTTTTCGCCTTCCTTCACATAGGCAAACCAGGGGCGGTATCCCATGGAGGACAGGGTAAGAAGAACATTTTTAAGGTCGTTTTCAGCAGTGACTGCGCAGAGCGAAATGCTGCGTATGGGACATGTGTCCGCAGGCTTTGCAAAGTATTCTCCGCTGTTTTCGGGGCTGATTCTGGCCAGCCAGGTTGTTTGGGCAAAAGTCACAGGCAGAAAGAACTCGTTTGAGAAGGGATGCGGGGCTTCTGTGATGTTCACTGTGCGCAAATCGCCAATGGTGCCGGCTGATGTCAGCTTGGACAATTCGACGGCTGCCGTGCCTTCAGGAACCATTGGAGAGGCTTTGCCTCTGATGGTGCCGGAAGAGTTGTCTTCTGTCCTGGCAGGCGTCTTTTTGATCCTGAGATTGCAGACGCTCATCTCGCCAGGAACGGTTGTCGCCCAGTTGCCCGTCCATTCGGCCTCATAGCCAGGATTGGCTTTCATCCAGGCTGCCAGGACTTCGGGACAGCGTTTTTTAGCGTGGTCGTTGCTGTTTATGGGGCCGGCCTCGGCATCAAAGCTCTCCTGTGAGTCAGGCCGTGCCTTGTCTCCCGTAACGAGCAAAGGGGTTCCGTCTTCAGCCAGTTCAAAGACTATATGTTGCCTGGGCCCCTGAAGGTTTACTGATTCAAAGGTGTAGCATTTTGTTCCGGCATATATTTTCAGATCCTTAAGTAGCGAGGCGTCACCGTCATTCATGTTGATTTTATTGCCCGGGACAAGATTCATGGATGAGCCCATGCCGCTCTCGCCGCTGTCCATATAGAGATAGCTGATCTCAAGTGATGAGCCGTTGGCAACAGTTACGGTTATCTCCGCTCTGACAGAAATCGGTGCCAGAAGGAGAAAAAACATCACAAGGTATCCGAAAGACATCCGTTTCATAGCAGCATCTCCTTGCTAAATCAGGCCGGTACGGCATACAGAATTCAGCCGTATTTTAGCCCAAACAGGATACTGTCGCTATCACTATAAATTAGGTATACAGGAAGGGCAAACAGGGAACTTAAGGAGAATACAGTCTCATGGGACACAGTCCGCAAAAGAACAGCCAGTACTATTTTTCACGGCACCTGCGGGATGTCCTTGAAGATATTCCTTCCTATGGTCTGACGGTCATTGAGGCACCTTCCGGTTTCGGAAAGACGACGGCTTTGCGTGAATACCTGGCACGCGAACAAAAGGAAGCCGATGTACGCTGGTATACATGCCTTGGAGAATCGGCAGGCAGATCCTGGGCTGGCATCTGCAGGCTGTTCGGTAGCCGGAAAAGCAGTGAATGCGGCACAGCTGGCGATATGGAAGACGGTATATCTGACGAATTACTGGATTTGGGAGAGCCGTCTTCTGAAAATATGGCCGACATCGCCTGCCTTATTTCCGGATGCAGTCCTGCAGGGCCGACGTTTCTCGTCATTGACAACTACCAGCTTTTTGACAGTCCGGTGCGAAAGCGTTGCATTGCCGTCTTTTCTGCGTGCAGGCATGCAAATCTGCATATCATACTGGTCACACAGCCGCTTAAGGATGAAGGATCAGGGCCTACCTTTCATGCACAGCCGTATCATCGCATCCGGATGCGGGATCTCCTTTTTGATGCGCAATGTATTAGTGAGTATTGTAGCCAGGCAGGGATATGTCTTTCCCAGCAAGAGACGGAACATTTGCAGGCCTCTTCAGGAGGCTGGGTGGCCGCCATTCGCCTGCAGTTGCAAAACTACAGGCATACAGGCAGGTTTGCCGATTTCAGCGATATAAGCCCGCTGGTGGAAACAGCCATTTGGAACCGGATGTCCCAGGATGAAAGAAATCTTTTGATGGCACTTTCCCTGCTTGAGTCCTTCACCATCAGCCAGGCAGCCATACTGAACGACGGCATGGCGCTACCGGATACTGTTGCCGAGCTTTTGTCACTTGATTTCTTTATCCGTTACGCATCTGACAGGCATGGCTATGTGCTACACAGCATATTGCAGGACTATCTGCTTGAGCGCTTTGCCATGCAGCCTGGCGAATTCAAAAAGGCCATGTACCGCAGGGCTGCCCATGCCAGCCTTGCGGCAGGCGATCTTTTGCAGGCGGCACTCTTTTTTATGAAGGTGGAGGACTATCAGTCCGTACTCGCCCTTCCTATGACAACCCAGTATGTCTACAACAACCAGGAGCGGGACATCACATCGCTCTTTGAGAGCGTACTGGACAGATGTCCGCAGGACATATTGAGTAAGCATCCGGTCTTTCTGGTGCTCATGGCCTACAACTTTTTCAGGAGCGGCGCCCATGCCTATTTTAAGCACGCCACGGAAGTCTTAGGCAGGCTGCTTGAAAAATGTACCGTGAACCGCAGTTCTGAATGGGAGAGGGCGTGCGGCGAGTATGCCATGCTTATGTCCTTCACCGAGTATAATGACATTGCCAGAATGGGCGAGTTTCACCGCAAGGCTATGCAGCATCTGCGGGCTGTGTCCGGTATCCCAAGATCAGAGGTTTTTCGGGGCAACATGCCTTTCGGGACGGTCTCAGTCCTTTGCCTGTACTGGAACAAGCTGGGCGGGCTCAGCCATTTGACTGATCTTATGGACACCTACCTGCCCGTGTATTCGGAACTTGCCTCGGGGCATGGTGCCGGAGCAGAACATATTTTCCGCGCCGAGGCTGCACTTGCGTCCGGTGACGATAGTACTGCCGAGCTTATGGCCTACAGGGCGACATACAGGGCACGCAAGGAAGGGCAGTACGGCGTTGTCTTAAGTGCTGACCTTGTCCTGGCCGAAGTTGCGATACTGCGCGGGGATGCTGAAGCCTATAAGACTACACGTGAAAGCATAGTGCACAATATCAGGGAGTCAGGGCAGCGTTCGGTATTGCGTCTTGGTGAATTATGCCAGGCAACCCTGGATTTGGGTCTTGGGTCTGTAGCGGATATCCCCTCGTGGCTGTGCGACATTTCCGGAATTAAGAGGGTAGTCTACACCCACAGTATTCCCTATGCCCTGATCCTGTATGAGCACTATCTTTTGCTGGCCGGGCGTCTTGCTGAGCTACGCAGGTGCGAAGAGCTGATTATGCAGCAGGCCCGCACCATGAACTATATCCTTCCCACTTTGTACCATACCCTCTACCTGGCAGCAGCCGAGGCAAAGGATGGATCCATGCGGGAAGCCTGCACCTATATGAAAAAGGCTCTGGCTCTAGCTTTGCCGGACAGAATGTATCTGCCCTTTGCCAGACTGTTCTCTGAGCTTAAGCCCGTATTTACCCATATGGACCTGCCTGAAGAGGCTTGCGGATTGTATGAACTCTGCCTGCGCAGGGAACACGGTGTGCAGCGCATAAGAAAACAGCATGACGGGGTATCACATCTTACTGTCCGTGAACGTGAGGTCTTTGTCCTGGCCAGGGATCGCCTGACGGCAAAAGAAATCGCGGCAAGACTCAGCATCAGTGTCCATACAGTGAACACCATATTGAAAAACATCTATAGGAAGCTCAATATCAGCGGAAAGACGGAATTAAGCTCCATTCGTGCCATATGAAAAATTTGTATAAGTTACAAATGGTTATGTCTTCCGATTCACGACGTTACAGCAATTTTTTGAGCAAAAATCAAAAAACTTGTTGACAGTCAGATGGTGGGAGCGTAAAAGCCTCCATTGCGCCAAGCGAAAGGGGCTTCTAAAGCCGCT
>CAVJEZ010000172.1:0-4628 GCA_963648625.1 Odoribacter splanchnicus | reverse complement strand
ACAGCCTTTGTAAAGCAAACAGGCAGTTTGTCAACAAAAAAGTCGTTACAAGCAGTTACAAGCAGGGAGCCTCTTCCTTCAGCAGCGCTTCAAGGAGCCCTGCTGTCTGCTCTTCCTCCCTGTCCGTCTCTTTCCATGCGGAATCCTGGCTTGTCCTGAGCCTCACTCTTTCAATGCCGTCAAACAGGTCAAGGACTTCCACGGCAGAGCTTTCCAATAGCCAGTCTTTCAGATTCTCTTTCAGGTCATCGTTCAGACCATCGTCCAATGTCCTGTCCGGATCATCGTCCGTCCTGCATTCCCCTGAAAGCCTGGCAAGAACCCTTTGCAGCGCTTCCTGAAAATACATGCTGTAGCCTAAGGCAACAAACTGTGCAAAGAGATACCCGGCAGATGCCTGCATCGACAGGGACGGCACATGACGGCCTTCGGGCCTTTCTTCCTGCCGGGAGAAAAAGGATTCAATATCGCAGCGCTCAAGCCAGCAGCGCAGCGCCTTGCGCGGATCTTCTTCTGTATCCGAGACAAGGCAGAAGATGCCATAGTCTTTCTGCTCTTCAAGCAGGGCCTTTTCATTGCGCTGTACGGATTTGTTCTTCCCCTTTGAGACAATAAGGAACCTGTCTGCCAGGCTTTGGGCTGTATCCGTACAGCATATGCCTTCTTCTATCTGCCGGCCAAGCACATCAAGCGTGTGCTGCAATGCGGCTTTTTCACTGCTGCATGCTGTGCTGTCAAAAAAGAAATGCAGATACAGCCTGGCTTTTTTCTGTTCCTTTGAAGCTGCGGCAGCATCACGGCCTTCTGCAGAATGAAAGTCCTGCTCTGCAATGACCGTGCAGGCCTTGTACAACCTGTCCTGAAGGAAAAAGCTGTCTGATTTGTTGAGATCAGCCCTGTGCGCTTCAAGAGCCTCATGCACCCAGGGCGTATCAAGGCTTATGCCGGAGACAAAGCTGATATTTTGCTGTACATACAGCGCGACATTGCCGGCATTATCCAGGCTGGCATCACTCAGGCCCATGTCAGTGACAACCGGAAATGAGCCCGGAAAGGCTCCAGGATTTGAGCCGTCAGCCTTCTGAAAGACACCCAGCCTGCCAAGCTCCTTAAAGCCTGCCTCAAGGACTGCCGCCTCTTTCAGCTCATCATGCAGGCGCACAAAGGCAACGGGCTGGCCGCTTGTCATGGAGCAGACTGTCAGAAGCCTCAAAAGGGAAAGCTCATCAGCTTCATCTGTTTCTTCAGGCCTGCTTGTGGTGTCCATTGCTGCAAGGGGCGAGTTTTTACAGCGTGCGGCACGTACCCTGAAATACTCCCGGAACAAGGCCTCATGTTCTCCAAGCCTGTCAAAGAACCCGCTCAGTCTGCCTTCCGTAACAGGCAGGCTTCCGCAGGGAGAGCCATGCAGCCTCTGCCATTTTTCAAAGCGCCGGTATGAAAAGGAGCCTTCGGCAAGCCTCATGCGGGCAATGGCAATGAGCATGGCGGCAGTTTCTTCTCCGAAGACAAGCCCCAAGTCATGATCTATGCCGCTTTTTTCCCCAATCCAGTCAAGGATGCCAGAAAGGCCGGCGGGATCTGTCTCCCGGGCTAAGCCGTTCTCTGCAGCTTTGGCAGAATTTTTTGGGGACTTTCTGGGCCTGGTCGGCACCATTTCCGATGTTCCTGCCGGAATCTTGCCAAGGAGCTCTGAGGAAAGGATTCTGGTGTAGCCGGCAGCAGGGTCATATCTGGTCTGGCGCTCATAGACATATATGTCGCCATTCTTTTGCTTCACACGTGCAACAGTGGTGCGAATCTTGCCTGATACAGGTCTTGCCACAGATCATCCTCCCAACCATCGTATCAATTGCTGGCATCAGCGCCAGAACAGAAAACATCCTGCAACAATATGATCTTGCAGAATGTTTTCCTTATTTCAGTCCTGCCATGGCGGACGCAGTTCCCGGCATAAGAGCAGCCAGCAGGTCCTGTGCAGCCAGCAGGTCCTGTGCAGCCAGCAGATTCCGGCCAGCTGCCAGCAGCAGATTCTGGCCTGTGCAATCAGCAGATTCTGGGCAGCAGCGCGCCTTCAAGCATCCCCAGGATTCTCTCGCCGCCAATGCGGGTCTTAAGCGTCACGCGGCCTGCCTTTTCTTCATTGACCCTGCCGATGATAGCGGCCTCCTGGCCGTAAGGATCGGAGCGCATGGCCTTCAGAGCGGCGTCTGCCTGATCTTCCGGCACAATGACAAGGCACTTGCCTTCATTGGCAAGATACAAAGGATCAAGCCCCAGGAAGGAACAGCCGCCTGCTACCTCGGGATGCACGGGAATGGAGGCATCGTCCAGCACAATGGCCACCCCTGACTGCTGTGCTATCTCGTTGAGCGTTGTGGCAACGCCACCGCGGGTGGGATCGCGCAGCACATGCACGTCGGGACAGGCTTCCATGACTTTTGCGACAAGGCCGTTCAACGGGGCTGAGTCAGAATGTATCTGCCCGTCCAGGGAGAGGCTTTCCCTGGCTGCCATGATGGTCAGCCCGTGGTCACCCACGGCACCGCTCACCAAAACCACATCACCAGGCTTTGCCGCATGGCCGGACGGAGCCGGCTGGCGGCGCATACGCCCGACACCTGTAGTATTGATGAAAAGCTTGTCACAGCACCCCTTGGGCACAACCTTGGTGTCTCCTGTCACAATGCGCACCTGGCAGTGTTCTGCAGCCTGGGCCATATCGGCAACGACCTTTTCAAGGATGTCCAGTTCAAGCCCTTCCTCAAGCACCATGGCGCAGGTGAGGTACAAGGGCTCTGCCCCGAGCATGGAAACATCGTTGACAGTGCCGTGTATGGCAAGGGAGCCTATGGAGCCGCCAGGGAAAAAGAGCGGCGTCACGGTATAGCTGTCGGTTGACATGGCAAGAGGGCCGTCTATTGCAGGCAAATGGGCAGCATCATCCATTACGTCCAGAATGGGGTTGGAAAAATACTTTCCCATCAGAGAGCTGATAAGACGCTGAGAGGCCCTGCCGCCGCTGCCGGCATCCAGGAGAAGACGACGTTCCATAATACTAGGACTCCTTAATCCAGATAAGACTGGCCTGCCTGCCACAGCCGTGGTCATGCCTGTACGAGAAAAAGTCCTCGGGCATGCTGGCCGTACACAAGTCAATGCTGAAAATATTGCGTGCCGGAATGCCTGCCTCGCGGAGCTGGTCCTTGGTCATGGTCCACAGATCCATGGTCGAGTTGGCAAGATCCAGGTATTTGCTGAAATAGCCGCCCCATTCGGCGGCATAATGAATGAACTCTGCCTTGGAGGGGCCAAGGCTGGGACCGCGGACAGCCAGGCAGTCAGCAGGCTCAATACCGTAATGCTCGCAGAACCTGCGTACCGCAGTCATGGGAAAGAGCTGCCTGTCTCCGCGCCAGCCTGCATGCAGTGCAGCTATATAGCGGCCTGACTTGTGGGCCAGAAGGACAGGCTGGCAATCTGCGGTCTTTACCATCAGGGCCATGCCTGCCCTGCTCGTAGCAAGCCCGTCCGCTTCTTCAAGCGGTCCTTTTTCCAGGGAAGCAGGCTCAGGCTCAAAAAGGATCTTCTCGCCGTGCACCTGGTGCATTTCAGCCAGCAGGGCGGCACCCGTGCTTTTTAGAAGATCACTACGGTTTTTGAGCACAATGTCGTCGGCTATGCCGTCTGTATAACTGATGGTGCCGCCTGCAAGGGAAGGAGGTACGGCAGGATCGGCATCATCATGACTGCGCATCTGAAAGGCACAGCCGACATTGGGTACGCCTGGGAAGGAAAAAGGAAGGACTCTGACTGCCACGAAAATACTGCTCCTAAATAGATATCGCCTTTGCGCAGGCTTATACGGCTATAAGGCCGCATTCTGTGCAAATATGCGTCATGCTGACATCCCATGGTGCAAGGGCAAGATCCTCTTCCAGCTGAAAGGAATAGCAGAAGCCCACAAGAGCCCTGGCACGGGACCTGGCAAAGTAGCGATCATAAAAACCGCCCCCGAAACCAAGTCTGGCACCCTTGGATGAAAAGACCACTCCTGGAATGACAGCCACGTCACAGATATATTCCTCTGGCGCAATACGGGCAAGAGAGGAAGCCGGTTCCATGATGCCATAGGCCCCTGGGACAAGATCGTTTTTACTGTATACCTCTACAAAGTCCATTATGCCGCGCTCGTTTTTGCGCACTCTTGGAAAGAAGATGTGCTTTTTTGTTGCCAGGGCATCGGCAAAAAGGAGGTCTGTTGCAATTTCTCCCTGGGTTGCCTGATAGAGGAAGACGGATCCGGCCCCGATCCAGAGAGGTGATGCAAGCAGGGCCATCTGGGCGGCAAGGGAAGAGCTTTCAGCCTTTGCTGCATCCTGCTGCGTCCTGAGCTTGCGCATACGCTGTCTCAGCTCCTTTTTTTTCTCTGCCAGAGCCTCTTCCTGTACTGAGTCCATCTGCACTCCCATTGTTCTGCGCAAGTCATTTTGCCAAAGATGAAACTGGCCCATAATGCATGCAAGAGCCACGGACCTTCTGCTTCATTGGAGGGTTTGTGCCCCACAAAGGCGCTCTGTGTCAATTTTTCGAGGGGGTATGGGGCAGTGACTGGCACGATCGAATCT
>CAVJEZ010000171.1:0-4644 GCA_963648625.1 Odoribacter splanchnicus | reverse complement strand
ATCTCCGAGTCATATCTCTGCCATATCTGCAAGCCCTGCCTGTCGCATCTCATGAGCCGTCCTGACTGATGCCGATGCAAAAGACGTATGCCAAGGTGATGCAGACGCATAAGACGAGTCGCAATATGCTGTGTCCGAAATGCCACAAAGCCATAGTCCCCGGAGGAAAGTTTTGCTTATCGTGCGGGGCAAGCCTGAATAATGAAGCTCCGGGCACGTCTTCAGCCAGAAGAGAGCCAGGCAGAAAAGAGCCCGCTACAGCAATGCCTGCCGGAAAGATGCCTCAGCAAAAGATTACCATCGGGCGCAGCAGGGAATGTGAGATTGTTTTTTCGGACCCCAGCATATCCAGGAAACACTGCACCGTGGAAAAAATGCCTGACGGGTCATATTTTTTGCGTGACCTTCAGTCCAAAAACGGCACGTTTGTTGACGGGGTCAGGATACGGCAGAAGCATATAAGCCCTGCCAGCCGCATCAGGCTGGGGAACATGGAACTGCGCGGCTCAGACCTGCTTTTTACGTTTCCCATGAAAGAAGAGGCTGGTGCGCAGCCTGACCGTGAGCAGACTGAAAATTCTGAGAATAAGAAAACTGCTTTCCGGGCCGTCGTATTACTGGCTTGCATTGTGCTTGTCATCCTGCTGGTCCTGCCTGCACAAAAGAATGGCACTGATCCTGGCAGTGAGTCCGGAGCCCAGGCTGATACAAGGTCCGATACAAGTCCCGATACCCGGGCCGGCAGCAAGACGCTTACCGCAGAACAGATGCGGAACATTGAAAAGGCCACTGTCATTGTGCTGGTCAAAAAATATGACGGCACGCTCAGGATGGGCAGCGGATTTTTCGTCAATGAGCGCACTGTGCTCACGAACAGGCATGTTGTTGAAAATGCCCAGGGCATCTATGTCGGCAACAAGGCTATGGGCAGCCATGCTGCGACGATTCGCTGCCTGTCTCAGAGAAGCAACGAGGACTTTGCGGCACTTGATGCAGGAATCAGCAGCGGATCCTCCCTGCCTCTCACGACCAGGGCCGACCGCAATGACAAGGTCTATGCCTGGGGCTATCCCGGCATTCTTGTTGAAAAGATAAACTGGAACGGCCTGCCTGACGTTGTCTCGACCGCAGGCGAAATCAATGTCATTCGTACTGGCATGACCAATATCATTGTGCACAGTGCCAAAATTTCACACGGCAACAGCGGCGGCCCTCTCATCAATGAGAATGGCGATGTTGTCGGCATCAATACCCTGCTGCTGGATGACAACAGGGGGGCGTACTATATTTCGTTTGCCTCTTCTGACATAATCAGCTTCCTCAACAGGTACAGCATCAGCTACATAAAGCACTAGGAGGTCCCCCGTGTTAGCAAGAATACTCATGTCATGTTTTGCCGTGCTGCTGCTGGCTGCACAGGCATTTGCCGGCGACATCGCAATCGATAAAACCGACACGGACGCCTGGCCGCTGCTGAAGGTAGAGTACCTGGGTGCACAGCCGTCTGCAGACGATGTCTATATGACCGTTCCTGGCATAGACCGCAGGATTCAGGCAAAGAAGTCCCAGAAGAGCCAGGAAATACAGCAGCAGAACCTGCTTGTGGCCATTGACACAAGCATGAGCCTGACCAAGGAATATCTGGAAGCCATAAAGGTTTCCCTTAAAGACTATATAAATCATGTCAGCGACAACTGCCGCATGGCAGTGCTGTCATTCAATGATGCCACTCATCTGCATTCCCCCTTTACCAAAAACAAGAAGCAGCTTCTTGAATCCCTGGACCTTATCAGGCAGGGCGGAGGCAGGACCGAGCTGTACGGGACCATTGAATCCTCCATTGTCCTGTTACAGAAAAATGAAGGCGCAAGGACGCTGCTTGTCATTACGGACGGGCATGACGAGGGCACGGTTCGCGACATACCGGCCATTATAAAGAAGGCTCACGACAACGGTGTCGTGATACATGTGGTCGGGTTGCCGGACAAGAAGGCGAAGAATACTGATTATCTTGGCACCATAAGAAAGTTCGCCGCTGAAACCAATGGCGCCTATGAGGACTGTGCAACCCCCATTGCCCTTTCTTCTGCCATTATCAATGTCCTGAACAGGAAGAACTCTGAGCCTGTCTACAGGAACAGCGTTGTCTTTGACCTTTCCGATGTGCCCTTTGAAAAGGCCGGCGATACCGAGTGCGTGCTGACCGAAGAGTCCGGAAAAAGCACAAGTTCGACCAAGTTTACCATTGGTGTGCCTGAATCTGCCGCCAACAGGCTGTTTGGCTTCAAGCCGGTTTACGTGTATGCAGCCATTGCCTGCGCTGCTGTGCTGCTCATTCTTCTTGCCGTACTTATTCTGCGCAGAAAGCAGCCTGAGATAGAAATGCCGCCTGTTATGCAGGAAGAAAATGAGACAGAAAGCAGCTTTGTTATTGAATTTTTGTCTCTCGGCATGACTTTCCCCCTGCCATACGGCCGCGTGACCATAGGCTCAAGCAGTGACAATTCCATCGTTCTTGGCAATCCTACTGTATCACGCCATCATGCCGTGCTTGAGGTATCAAGGGAAGGTGTGCGCATCTCTGACCTGAAGTCCACCAACGGCATCTACGTCAATAAGGAACGCATCACGCGTCCTGCGTATCTCAAGCCCGGGGACAGGCTGTATTTTGGTAATGCTGAAGCCCTGATCCGCCAGATTGGCAGTGCAAATATGTAGGATACTGGTGAAGGAAGCCTGATAAGGCAAGGAGTCTGTCATGTCCAAGAAAGAAAACTTTTCCCGCTGTTCCAACGGGCATATAATTCCCTATGGTGCCGAGTTCTGCCCCTGGTGCGGCGAAGTCGCCGGCAGCACTCCCGCGGGCGGGGCAGAGGAAAGCTATGCCTCAATAGAGGCAGGCAATACTATTGAAGCGTCAGCGCCCGCTGCAGGGCCAGAGAAGCAGACCATAGTCCTGGAGAAGTCCCCTGTGGCCCCTGAGCGCACTGTTGTCATGAGGCCCAGAAGCGAACAGAATGTCACCGGGCGCATAGTGGGCTTCCTCATGACCTATGACAAGGACCCGTTAGGAACCTATTATCCACTGCATGAAGGCCGTGAGACCATCGGCAGGGGCGACGATGTGAGCATCAGGATTGACGACACGCAGCTGTCGAAGGAACATGCTGTTATCCTGTACCGCAACGGCATGTTCATCTTTGAGGACAGGCTTTCCTCAAACGGGACGCTTCTGAATGGCAAGGATGCCATAGGACAGTATGAACTGCATCACGGCGACGTCCTTAAAATGGGTACGGCAAAATACGTGTTTGTGGAGATCCCGCATAATGCCTAATGACTCAAGCCTGGATTTTTCAGTAGGGCAGGCAACCCATACCGGTCTGGTTCGCAGCAAAAACGAGGACTCCTTTGGCTGGTTCAGCCTTGACGGGGGAGAACTGTTTATTGTTGCCGACGGTATGGGGGGCTATGCCGGCGGTGCGGAAGCCTCGAAGCAGACTGTTCTCTCGTTCAAGGGGTACTTCGAAGCTCATTATGGACCACATCATGCACCGCACCATGGAAGCCCTGAGAAGACGCTTCAGGAAGCCTTGCTGTATGCGGATGCCAGGGTTCAGGAAATAGGCCGGAAAAATCCCGCCCTGAGCAGCTGCGGCTCTACAATCGTGGCCTTTTTTGTGTCCGGAAAAACCGGCTATTTCATACATGCCGGTGACAGCCGCCTCTATGTTTTCAGAAACGGGCATCTCAGGCAGGTAAGCCGCGACCACTCCGCTGTCCAGGATATGCTCAGTGCTGGTGTAATATCGAACAGGGAGGCTGCAAAAGCCCCCAAAAACGTTATTACACAGTCTGTCGGCGGCAATATTGATAAGTCCAGGTGTACGGTCGAACGTTTTGAAATAGTTCCTGGCAGTTCCTATCTGCTCTGTTCGGACGGCTTGTGGGGGACAGTTCCGGCAGACAGGCTCAGAAAAATTCTGTCGCAGCCTGTTCCGGCTTCTTCCAAGGCTAACCTGATGATCAACGCGGCCATAGATGCCGGCGGCCCTGACAATATTACCGTGCAGCTGATAGAATTTGCCGATGACGGCCTGCCTGACATGGGATTACCGGGTGCCGGATTTGCCGGTGAGATGCAGCAGGCAGAGGAGCATAAGGGGCTTGGCCGCCTGTTCATCGTTACAGTGTCTGTACTTGTGCTGATATCCGTCGTTATTTGCGGGTATTTTGGCTACAAATATCTTGCGGATCCGTCGCCCGAGACGCAGGCTCCTTGTGCTGACAGCAGGGAAACGCCCAAGAGTGATCCGGCTGATGCCACACCTGAGGCACGTCCTGATGCCCGGAAGGATGCAGTCCAGCCCGATGAAAAGCCTGATGAAAAGCCGGTTGAAAAACCGGAGGCTGTCGTAGAGCCTGTACCTGAAATTCCGGCCGTGGCTGTACCCGCAGTTACGCCTGAACCGAAAAAGCAGGACAAGCCCAAGGCTCAGACTGAATCCAGGTCCAGGGACAAGCCTGAGGCAAAATCCAAGGCACGGACCGAGTCCAGGCCGCAGACCGCACAGAAGGGACAGCAGCAAAAGCCTGCTGCTCACAAAAACAAGCCTGCCCAGGACAGGGCCACTCAGGAAAAGG
>CAVJEZ010000170.1:0-4670 GCA_963648625.1 Odoribacter splanchnicus | reverse complement strand
TCTGGTCCTGGTACAACCAGCTCCCTTGTCCTGTTGTGGGACAGAAGGGAAAAGAAGAAGCACCTGATGCCGCACCGGTCAGGGAACGCCGCAGAATCCGCACCAAGGTGGATGCCGATCTGACGCCGGTTCCTGAAGACTACTAACAGTCTTTCACATATTTCACAGATACATTTTGGAAGGCAGCTGTCAGCAGGGCAGCTGCCTTCTGTTTTGGGCATAATGCTTACGCAACACGTGCACAAAAAAAAGGCGGATACTATCCGCCTTTTACAATGTCTTTTGCTTTGTCTTTTGAAGGACTGATGCTTTGTCAGTTATCCAGCTCAAGCGTATAACTGCTTACTGCCAGCGGAGTCTCCGACTTCCCGGACATGGCAGAAACAACATACTTGAACAGATGGGGACCTGGCTTTGCACTGGGCGGACATGGACCGCGATAGGAATTTACCAGGCCGCCTTCGGGAATTACGTCCGCATTGTCTTCATTGCGTCCGGAGCACTTCCATCTTCCGCCGCCCAGAAACTGCGCCGGTGTATCTGCCGTTGTCAGACGGACTTCGTAATACTGCGTTTCACGCGGAGCATTGTATATTGTTATCTCCGGAGAAATACGCGAACAGCGGTGCATGTCACCAAAACTGACCGATACATACATATTTTGGTCTGTTGTGCTGTCAGCGCTGCTGCAGCCGCCAAGGCAAAAAGCGCTTACAAGAAGGCAAGCCGCTGCACGGCTCAAACGATGAATCATACGCCACCCTCCGCAATATAATGTTATGTGTTTTATAACAAAGAGATCCTGATGACAAGGAAGAAGTTGCTTGTGCATACCCCATCATTACCTTGCACGGCCGTCTCCCTGACAAGCGCTCCTCCCTGCAGCAAACGCTCGTTCTACGCCACTTTTTGCCACAGGGACTCTTTGTCCTTATCATGCGTTTTGCCAAGCATCCTTTCTGCAGCCATCTTGTTTCACATGGCTCATTGACAAGGATACTGCATCAGTAGAGAAAAGAAAAAGGTGACAGTCTTTGACAGGCACTTTTTTACAGGCACTCTTTTTCACACAAGGAGAAAAGTAACGGAGGCCGCGCCTTCTCCACGGCATGTATGCCGGCATACTGGGCGCGGAAGCAGTCTATGCAGCTTCTTTCCGAGGCAGTCCAGGGATACCTGGCCAATTCATCTATGATCCGCCGCATGTTTGAGGCCGGTATCGAGCTTCGCAAGAAATACGGTCCCGAAAATGTATACGATTTCTCTCTGGGCAACCCGGATCTTCCCGCTCCGGCCCAGGTTGTCGATGGCCTGAAAGCCTTTGCCCAAACGGCGGACCAGCCTTTTGCATTCGGATACACTCCCAATGCAGGGGCACCATTTGCACGCGAGGCCCTGGCAGCATGGCTCAGCAAGGACCAGGGCGTGCACCTTGAAGCCAGCGATGTCATTATCAGCGTCGGTGCAGCCAGTGCGCTTAATGCAGTTTTTAAGGCTATATTCAACCCTGGCGAGGAGCTTCTGACCTTCGCTCCCTACTTTGTGGAATATGGCTTTTATGTCTCCAACCACGGAGGCGTACTGAAAACTGTGCCCAGCAAGAAGGACACCTTCGCACCCGATGTAGAAGCGCTTGAAAAGGGCATCTCTGCCAAAACAAGGGCAGTCCTCATCAATTCTCCCCACAACCCCACAGGCGCCGTCTACACCGAGGAAGAGCTCAGGGAAATTGTGGCCCTGCTTGAACGCAAGTCAGCAGAATACGGCCATCCCGTCTGGCTCATTTCCGACGAGCCGTACCGTTTCCTGGCCTATGACGGCATTACTGTTCCTTCAGTGCTGCCCTTGTACCAGTATGCCATCTGCGTAAGCTCCTTCTCAAAGAACCTATCGCTTCCTGGTGAACGGGTCGGATATGCGGCAGTGTCGCCGCTGCTTGAGAACAGGGCCGAACTGATGGCAGCCCTTACCCTGACCAACCGCATCCTGGGCTACGTCAATGCGCCAATTATAGGCCAGCACATCATGGTTGCAGCCCTTGGTGCCAGCGTCGATGTGGACATTTACACAAAGCGCCGTAACGCCATGGCCGAAGTCCTTACCGACGCCGGGTACGAATTCTCCATGCCCAAGGGCGCTTTCTACTTCTTCCCGAAAGCCCCTGGCGGTGATGACAAGGCCTTCATCGAACAGCTGACCAAGGAATGCGTCCTTGGCGTTCCCGGATCAGGCTTCGGATGCCCGGGCTACTTCCGCCTGGCCTTCTGCGTTGACGAAAAGGTCATCAGAGGTTCTGCAAAGGGCTTTGCCAATGCCCGCAAAAAATTTGCGTAGCAATCAAAAAATCTGACAGCAAGAGCCTGCCCTGTATTCTGAAACAGGGCAGGCTCTTATTTTTTCTATACTGCTTTTTAGCACTATTTAGCTTTGTCCAGCACCATCTGGTGCAGGGCTTTCAGGCCAAGGACATAGCTGTTGATGCCAAAGCCGGCTATTGTGCCACAGCATGCAGGAGCTATCACGGATACGTGACGAAAGGACTCGCGCCCCGCCACATGCGACATATGCACTTCCACCACGGGAACAGACAAAATGTCCAGGGCGTCAAGAAGCCCATAGCTGTAATGCGTCCAAGCCCCTGCATTGATAACGACACCCTTTGTTCCGTCGTCCAGGGCCTGATGGATGCGCTCGGCCATAAGCCCTTCCACATTGCTCTGAAATATATCGAGCTGCACGCCAAGTTTTTGCGCTTCGTCCTGCAGGGCCTTGTTGATATCATCGAGGGTCGCCGTGCCGTACACCCTGGCATCGCGCCGCCCGAACATGTTCAGATTAATGCCATGAAGGATAAGGTAGTCATGAGACATAAGAAAATCCTGTATACACGTTTTTGCTGGGGAATGTGGAATACCATGCCGTCAAAGCAGAGGTCAGGGGTTTATAAGTCAGGTCATACATAAACTCAATCCACATGTCCTGAAACGAACGTTGCCAAAGCAAAAGTCATTTTATCAAAATTCTATACACTGTTACGACCTGTATTCAATCATTGCTAGTAACATTTTTTTTCGTTATTATTGCGTGTTGACTATAGTTATCCTGATTTGCCCAAAATCCCGGCCCTGGCGGAGGGGAACAAAGGCAAAAGACTTCAAGACAGCCCGTGCAGGACGCGGATACAAAAGGTCCATGCTTCCTTCTGCCAGGAAGAAAGACCGTCCTGCAGGCTGTACGTAATCACCTTGTTTTGCTGACCACTGGCCTGTGCCGGTTCAGGGTACGACAATCTATATAATACAGATCACACTTTCAGCTATTTTTCAGAGTAAATTCATGGTCCTCTGCTGCTCCCCACAGCACGGGATTCACTGAGGAGCTCCACATGCCAGATATGCCACTTGATATCGTCCGATCACAGGACCCAGACTTCATCAGGCAAGTCGAATCCAGAAGCGGACAGACTCTTTCCAGCTGTTATCAATGCGGAAACTGTACTGCCAGCTGCCCGGCAGCCTTTACCTACGACATGCAGCCCAACCAGGTTATACGGGCTGTCCAGCTGGGGCTTAGAAAACAGCTTTTGCACTCTGAAGCTATCTGGATGTGCCTGTCCTGTTCCACCTGCTCCCTGCGCTGCCCCAACGATATTGATGTAGCCTCCGTCATGGAAACCCTGCGGCACATGGCCCGCGAAGAGGGCTGTATCAAAGTGGGACGCATGAACAAATTCTGGCTGTCCTTCTTAAATACAGTAAGACTTTTCGGCCGTAGTTTTGAAATAGGCACTATGGCCCTCTATATGCTTCGCTCACTGCGTATCTACACAGACGTTGATCTTGCTCCGTCTGCACTTGCCAAGCGCAAGCTTGGCTTCAAGCCGCATGTCATTCCCAATGAAGGCGCCAAGGCTGTAGGACGTATCTTCAAAAAATACAAGGAGCGTTGCCAGCGGGAAGGAGTCCGTCCATGAAAATAGCCTACTATCCCGGGTGTTCTGCAAAAGGCTCGTCCCTTGACTATGAACTCTCCACTGTTGCCGTCTGCGATGTCCTGGGGATTCAGTCAGTTGAAGTGCCTGACTGGAACTGCTGCGGTTCCACGCCGGCACATGCCGTGAGCACCGAGCTTTCTGCAGCCTTGTGCGTGCGCAACCTCGTCCAGGCCACGAAAGTTGATGCAGACATCGTCATGACACCCTGCCCGTCCTGTCTTTCCAACATGAAGCACGCAAGAAAGCGCATGGAGAATCCTGAGTTCCGTGCCCGTGTTGACGAACTGCTGGACGAACCGGCACCGCAGGATCTGCCTGACACAACCTCCGTCATGCAGATGATAGGCAAACTCTGCGATGACGAGGCCATAAAAGCCCATGCAGTCAACTCCCTTGCAGGCATAAAGATTGCCCCGTACTACGGCTGCCTTATGAGCCGTCCTGCGGAGCTGATGCAGTTCGGCGATCCCGAGAACCCGATGCTCATGGAAAAACTGCTGGCTGCCTGCGGAGCTGACGAAATTCTGGACTTCCCGCTCAAGACAGAATGCTGCGGCGCATCGGCAGGCATTCCCCACCGTCCGCTGACAGCAGTGAACTCCGGCCGCATCCTTGAGCTGGCCACAAGGATGGAGGCAGACTGCATCGCCGTCTGCTGTCCGCTCTGCCAGATGAA
>CAVJEZ010000169.1:0-4674 GCA_963648625.1 Odoribacter splanchnicus | reverse complement strand
GCCTTGGTGAGATAGCCGGAAAAATAGAGGACCGTCCACATGTTTTCTGCATCATCGTACAGGCGGTCGTAGGTAAGATTGTTTATAATATTGGTCTCTACGCATCCGCCGGCCATCAGCGTGTCCAGGTCGCTCCCTACGTCTTCTGTCTCACAATGTTCGACAAAGGTGCGCACGATATCGTTCCTGCTTGAGTTTTGCCAGTACGCCTGAGGCTTTGCTCCAGGATTCTTTTGCAGAGTGCCTATATATTTTAAAATGTCCCATGGGCAGTACATTTCCTTGTCGTTACCGAATCTGTATCCGTCATACCACTCCTTAATGTCAGGCTTTCTGGCAGTACAGCCGTTAGCAGCAAGCAGGGCATCGACTTCTTCAGAGGTAAAGCCAAATTTGTCATCGTAGTCAAAGTCGGAAATTCCAAAGCATGTAAAGTTGTTTAGCCCCGTAAAGAAGCTTTCCCCTGATATTCTGAGGCATCCTGTAAGTATGCCGAAATCAAGAAAATCATTGGTCTTTAAGCCTTCGTTCAGCATGTTACGAATGAATTGCGCCATGTCATCATAATACCCGTATTTATATGCCTTATCCAAAGGAACATCGTATTCGTCAATAAGCAGGATGGCGCGTTTGCCGTAGTGTGCGTGAAGAGCCCTGCAAATGGTTTTCAGAGAGTCGGAAAGCATCGACTCATCACATTGCTCCGCTTTGAGGCTGGCAAGTCTTTCCCTGATTTTTTCATCAATGGAAGTGCTGTCTAACAAGAATGAATAATCTATACAGATATCGCTTATGCATGTGCGTATTTTTTTCAGAGCGTCTTCAAAAGTTCGCCCTTCAATTCCTTTGAAAGTGAGAAAAACCACAGGACACTGGTTCATCCACTTGTCGCAGAGTTCCTTGTTTTTTGATATGGCAAGTCCTTCAAACAACGCTTTGCTGTCCTGTCTGATATCAAAGAAGTCATGCAGCATGGACATCATCAGTGTTTTGCCGAACCTGCGCGGACGGGTGATGAGGGAAACTTTGACGAATAAAGAACAGAGAAACTCCTCTAAAAAGGAAGTCTTATCAACATAGCAGAGGTCATTTTCCCTGATTTCCCTGAATGATTCACTGCCAACCTGCAGCCTGGCCATATCCTTTCCTCCTTTTGCACCACTGGATTTTTAAGGGACCTGTTGTAACCAGACAACTGTAATATTACAACTTTTCAAGTGTTTATAAACTATTGGCTGTTTATTGGCAAATGCACGCTGCCTCACTTTTTTGAACGCAGACCTTTGGCATACCTTATTGTGGCGAATCATGCCCTGCCAGGCGTCCTGTGGCAGGGTATGATTCAGTCAGTCTTGTTTTCCATGTTTGGAACGCCGGTCCTGGCGGAGCTTTCGTGTTTCCAGGCGGTGCTCAATAAAATGGCCGCAGTCTGTGCCGCAGGGGATATTTGATACAGAAAATTCGGCTCTTGCCATTGCCTTGTGGCCGCCTCCGGAACCGACATCATGGAAGCAGGCATCAGCCAGGCGCCCCACGTCCCTCGTGCCGTTGCCCCTGAAGATAACAACGGCCTTTTCAGAACGGACAATGCCGCTGACTGCTATCCAGCGGAGCCCGTGTACGCGGGTGAAAAAATCGGCAATGGCCACCAGCATGTCGGCTGTTTCCACATCCCCCAGAAAGACCTGGGCACCGGTCCTGCGGCAGTGCCTGAGCTTTGTGCAGGCACTGGCAAAGTACGGAAGCCACTCCTTAAGATATTCGCTGCGGACGACTTTTCTGATGAGAACCGGGTCGGCCCTGTTTGAGAGCCACTGGTAGGCTTCAAGGTCGTCCTTGCCGCCGCTGCGTTCAAAAAGATTGGTATCACAGCGTATGCCCAGCAGCATGCCCGAAGCCAGGCTGTGGCTGGGCCGCAGGTGCAGTGCACGCAGGTACTCCGTCATAATGGTGCAGGCAGCACATTTTTCAGGCTGGATATCCATAAATCCAGGCTGCTGTACTCTGTACGGGACTTCAGGCAGGGGATGATGGTCTATAATGACAGAGAAGGGGATGTCCCTGAAGCTTTCGTTATGGTGCGGCTGGGAGTCAACCAGGGCAAAATGGGTATACTTGCTTTTCAGCGCCGTCTTCCAGCGCGTCATCCTGATATGCAGCGTGCGGATCATGGCCAGGTTGTCCGGCCTGGTAATCTCATTGATGTGGCAGATGTCCATCCTGGCCCGGTCAGCCACGATGCGCTTCAGGGCTTCGGCAGCGCCCATGGCGTCAGGATCGGCATTGACAAGTATGCACCAGCGCTGCTCCCTGCTGACAGAGTGCAGCCACTCCCTGAGCTCGGCTATCTTTTCTGCGCTGACAGATAATGACATCAGTTCCTCCGTCTGCAGGCCTCCGTCTGCAGCTCAGCCGGTGATGCGGTGCATGATGGGACTGCATAGGCAGCTGCCTTTCTGCCGCAGGCTTTTGGAAGTTTCCGGAAGCGGAAGCCTGAAATGCCAGGACTCCCGCCTCCGGTTTTGTATGCTGTTTGTAGCAGGCAGGGAACAGGCTGCCGCTAGATAAGGGAGCGGCACTGCCAGTTGTTTTCCTTTGCCTTGCGTCCTGCCTCTGAACCGCCAATGACGCAGATGCGTCCCTTTTTGGCTGTTTCATGCATGACTTCTGCAAAGTCGCGGAAATCCTGTGCCTTTGTAGAGAGCACTTCGTCGCGGATCTGCTGCAGGTGCTCTTCGCTCTCCTGGTTCAGCCAGCGGCTTAAGACCAGCCTGCCTCTGGCAGGGGGCAGAAGGTAGGCATCCAGATCGCCTATGGTTCCCACGACGGCCCTGTTGAGATCGCCCTCGGAGAGGGCAATGTGCTCCAGATGGGAGGCAATGCCGTCGTAGGCTGAGAGCGTGGATTCTACATTGGGATCGCGGTAGCTTGTGCACATGAAGCTGCCGGTCAGGTAATCCAGCGAGCAGCCGCCGCCATAGGCGCCGCCAAGGACGCGGACCGTCTCCCACAAATAGCTGCGGCTTATGTGGCGCAGGATGACGCTTTGCATGCCGTGGTACTCATGCCCAAGCTGGTACAGGTTGCATCCCTTGGCTACATAGTTGACCTGGCTTTGCGTGGTGAACACCTCTGCCTGGCAGGGATCGGCAAGGGCAATGGTCTGCGGTGCCGGCCTGGCTTCAGCCCTGGGCAGCGCCTTCAGCAGTTCCTCCTGGCAGGCAAAGGTCCTGTCTATCTCGCTGGCAGAACCGGTGCAGAACAGCACAGACGGCTGGCATGCAACCAGGATGTGCCTGAGCTCTTCCAGATCGGCCAGAAGCCTGGGATATGCATCGTCCCAGTTGTCCAGAAGGGATCGTACCGTTTCCAGGAAGCTGATGCCGCCCATGACTTCTGACAGGGCCGCATCCCTGGTAAACTGCGAGCGTATGCGCAGGCTGGCCGAGGCATTGCCCGAAGCTATGATGCCCTGTTCAAGCCTTGCCTTGTTTTCCAGCAGGATTTCCTTAAGGCGCCTGGCTATCATGTCCTTGTCTGTGGCAGGCTCAAGCAGGATTTCCTTCCAGATGGCAAAGAGATCGGGAATATGGTCGGTAACAGCCTTGCCTGAGAGGCTCAGCTGGCATTTCAGGACATTGTCCTTTGACAGTGCCGATGACATGCCGGCCATGAGCCCGCCTGTCTTGGCCGCAATGAGAGCCCCCAGTTCTGTGTAGTCACGCCTTGCCGTGCCAAAGCTGGTGAACGAGGCCAGGAAAAGCTTCAGAAGCGGCAGGTAGCGGGCCGGCAGATCAGGCATGGGAATAAGCAGCTCTGTATAGGCTATGCCATGCGTGTCCAGGTCGCAGTAAATATGGGTGTGTCCGTTCTTTTCCTCAACGCATCTCGGGATGTGCAGGTTTTCCTTCGGCATGTCGGAGATGACAAGGTTGGGAATAGTGGCCAGGGCCTCCTCTGTATCGGGAGCGGACTGGGCCTTTTTCAGGTCCTGGCAGATGTCGCATATCTCCTTGCGCTCTTTGGCCGGGCAGTGCTTCTGGAAGTCTGCCAGGCGCTGCTTTTCTTCCTCTTCCCTGCGGGCGGCAAGCTCTGTGTCCGGAGTCAGGATGACCGTGACGCGCGAGGGATTGTCAAGGAAAAGCTCCCTGATGGCCTTCTCAAATACCTTTTCCCCGGCTGCCAGCCTGTTCTTGATGTCGCTGAGGGGCTTTTCCCAGGCCAGCGGCGCCATGGGATCTCCGTCATACAGCCAGGTGGACAGGGCCTGCAGCATGGCCACAAGGCCGCGCGGGAAACGTCCGGAGTTGGCTTCCCTGTATGAAAATTCAACAGTGTTGACGGCTGCCTCGACCAGCTCAGCTGCAATGCCGTTATCGGCAAGATCCCTCAGTGTGGAAAAGATGAGCTCTTCGGCTTTGGCTACGTCTTTTTCGTCAACGCCCTTGAGGCCCGTGGAATAAAAGGTTTGGATAAGGTCGGTTTCAAGGCCTGTTCCGGTCGTATCCTCGCCAAGGCCTGAGGAGATGAGCGCCCTCCGCAGAGGTGATCCAGGCATGCCTTCCAGAATGTGTTCCAGCATTTCCAGCATCATGGTGCGCTCGATGTCGCTGCGCGGTCCTGTCAGCCAGTTTATGGCAAAAAGGCTTTTGGCACCGCTTTCGGCGGCATAGG
>CAVJEZ010000168.1:0-4680 GCA_963648625.1 Odoribacter splanchnicus | reverse complement strand
GAGTGCGCCGGTCCTCATGGTCTGCTGAGCACAATGAGACTGTCATACTGAGACGGCCGTACTCAAAGACGGCCCTGTGGCAGGAACAGCACTGTCGCAGGGCCTGCAACGAATAGCTTTTGCAGCCGCCGGGCTGCCTGGCATCCCCTGAACAGGATGCTGGGCAGGCTGGTGGCTCTTTTTTTGCTTTTCCGGACAGTGGCAAGGGAGGCCGCATGTGAAGGCCTCATGGCTTTGCAATGCCTGCCGCAAGGCTGCCATCAAAAAAAACGGTATTTATTATTTATAGAAAACGCCGTAATGACAAAGTGTTAAGTAGAAAGTTACATTTATGTAACTCACAATATGCGCAAAACGTATGAATGAATATGACAATTTCTTTACAACGTTTTTAAAAGCGTGCTATGAAAAAAGCCAATCCGGCACTGATCAGCAACTAGTTATGCGCTGCGCCGTGCACCAATGCAGCAATGCTCCGGGCATCCGTGCATCAATGCCACAATGCATCCGTGCATCCGCGCAGCTCCTGGGCGTAACAGTCCGCGGTATCAGTGCCAGACCGCATAGTCTGACTTGGAGGGAACCATGGAAGAATTTTTAACGAGTATCCTGACTCCCCTGAACAACTTTGTGTGGGGTCCGGTAATGCTGGTGTTGCTGGTGGGAACAGGCATCTATCTCAACATAGGCCTGAAATTTTATCCCTTCCGCAACTGGTTTGCAGCCTATAAATGCCTGTGGCACGGACGCAAGCATCAGTCCGACCACGGTGAAATCTCGCCGTGGAACGCCCTTATGACAGCCATTGCAGCCGATATCGGCACCGGCAACATCGTCGGCGTGGCAACAGCCATTGCCATTGGCGGGCCCGGCGCCCTGTTCTGGATGTGGGTAACCGGCATGGTCGGCATGATGACCAAGTTCTGCGAAGTCATGCTGGCAGTGAAGTACCGTGAAAAGACAGCGGCCGGCAACTGGGTCGGCGGCTGCATGTACTTCATCAAGAACGGCCTGAGCAAGAAGTGGCACTGGATGGCCACCATGTTTGCCGGCTTTGGCATGACTGCCGCCTGCCTCGGCATTGGCGGCATGGTGCAGGCCAACGCCATTGCAACCAATATCAATGAGACCTTTGGCGTGGACAACAGGATTACCTGCATTGTCCTGCTGGTGCTGGCCGCCATTATCCTGGTCGGCGGCGTGAAGCGCATAGGCGCCGTGGCCGGCAGGCTCGTCCCTGCCATGGCTATCTTCTACGTGCTCTTCTGCCTCTACATCATCGGCCTGCACATTGAAAAGATCCCCAGCGTTCTTCTGTGGGTTGTTACAGACGCCTTCACGCCTACTGCAGCTACAGGCGGCTTTGCCGGCGCAAGCATCATGCTGGCCATCCGCATGGGCGTTGCCCGCGGCATCTTCTCCAACGAAGCCGGCCTTGGCACCGCTCCCATGGCCCATGCAGCCTCTACTGCTGAAAGCCCGCTGGTGCAGGCTTCCATCGGCATGCTGGACGTGTTCATCGACACCATCATCGTCTGCTCCATGACAGGCTTTGTCATCCTGATTGCTACCGTGCCGCCGGAACTGGCTGAACTGCTCAACAACCCTGCGGTCAGGGCAGGCGATCCCCTTTGGAGCGCCGGCATTGCAGGCGGCAAGCTGTCAGCTCTCGCTTTCTCAACCCAGCTTGGCCAGGTTGGTGCCTGGGGCGTGACCATTTCCCTCAGCCTCTTTGCCTTCACGACGTCCATGGGCTGGTGCGTCTACGGCGAACGCTGCGCCATCTATCTCTTTGGCGACTGGATTATGAAGCCCTACCGCGTCATTTTCTCCGTGGTCATGGCTGCCGGCGCCGTTGTAACGCTGGATCTTGCCTGGCTTATAGCTGATACCGCCAATGCCCTTATGGCCATACCCAACCTTATCGGCATCCTGCTCTTGAGCCCCATGCTGTTCAAGTATGTGCGCGAGGAGACAGCCAAGGATCCCCGTTTCAAGGTGTAGCAGAACATAAGCAACAGAAACACAGAAAAGACTTAAGACAAAAGGCAGGTGCATAAAAGCGCCTGCCTTTTGTGATCTGTGCGGAATACAGACAAGACGGTTGGGAAACCAGTTGTCCTGTACATTTTCCTGCCTGAAGAAGGTGAAAGCCAGGGCAAAATTATCGTCCTGACTTGCCTTTTGTTTTGAGATCACTGTAAGAACATCTGCGGGACATTGAGGTCTGGCAGGGTTTTCAGCAGAACAGGGCCAGAATGCATTTCTGCATGGTTCCGGATGAACTCCCGGGGAGAACAGAGACAGTGTCTTTTACCCCGAAAGCCTGCCCTGGCACCCTGCTTCTGAGCCTTCCCCTGCTGTCCTGGCTCCGGGCTCTGAAGGCGGTTCCGGCACAGGGGAGCCGGGCATTGCCATGATGCCCCCTGATGCACTTCCTCTTTCGTTTAGCCCTGGCGTGCATGGCTGAGCAGGCAGGAAGCAGGGCATCTCAGGAAACTGCAGCATCATCTATGAATTTCAGCCTTTGACAAAAGCCCTGGTCCGCAAGGGAACGGGGCAGATAAGCCCGGGTTTTCAGGCTGCCGGAGGAAATATGGCCAACTATGACTTTGGTGCCAATAACACTCAGCGTGGTGCATCGACTTTGGGAATGGATCTGATTCTTATCCTTGAGTCTGATCCGAAGATTCAGGATATCATAAGGCAGCATTCCACGATCAGCGGGGCGATGGGGTTAATTCCCGTTCCTGCCGCAGGAGTAGTAGGGACGCTGGGCAACGTCACTTCGATGTGCTATCGCATCAACAGTGCCGTTGGTATAAGTTTTTCCCAAAACATAACAAAGTCAGTGGCCGGAATGATTGCCAGCAACCTTGCACAGAGAGCTTTCATCGTGGCAGGGCTTGAAGCGTTAAAGCTTGTGCCGGTTTTGGGCAGCCTTGTTGGCGGTGCCGGCGAGGCTGTCGTGCTTGGCGCTTCAACAGCAGTGCAGGGAAAACTGTATTGTGAATGGCTGCGCCATATGTGCGAAAAAGACGCTGTACATGCAGACGGCACTATTGACGAATCTGTCAGTGCATCTGTTATTGATACGATTTTCGAGAGTAAAAGCCGCATTGAAGCCATGATGCAGGAAGCAAAAGAATTTGCAAAAAATGTAGACTATAAAAAATACATTGCCCAGGCTCAGGACTTTGTCACCAAGTACAAACGCGGTGATTTGTCGTAATCTGCAGCAGAATTACAGTGGCAGGAGCGGCGTCTCCGGAAACTTCAATGTGATGTATGAGTTCTAACGAATAACGCCGGTTCCTCTTACAGGAACGGGACAATCAGCAGAAGGCCGCCTTTCCCTTTTGTACGGCAATGGGCAACCATGCAGGGCACGAGGGAAGGGAGGCTTTTTTTGTTCTTTTGGGAGGTATTTTCAAGCCAGGCCCTTTGCGCCAGGCTGGTGACAATCCGGCATTACAGACCTTTTCCTCACTGCGCCGTCCTGGCAGTATTCACTCCGCTGAACCGTCCCTTCTGCCGCAGTATGCAGGGGCTTTTGTCTGGCATCTGCCGGAATGGCGTCAGCACGGACTTTATTACCATGAAGCCTCACAGCCTTTCTCAGCCTTGCACCCTCTGCCCGTCTGCGTCTTTGTCCCAGTAGCATTGCCAGCCATGTGTGTTTGTCCCTTTGCGCCTGTGTGCCCCTACAATGCTACAAGTTTGGGTATTGCTGTTTCAGCTAAATGGTAATAGTCAAGGTCTTTTTCGATGCCAATGCAGGCATACCCAATATGAACTGCCGCGACCAGTGTTGTTCCGCTTCCTGCAAAAGGATCCAGGAGTACACCTTTTCCTGTAGGCAGGGCTGCATACACTATTTTTCTCATGAACGACTGAGGCTTTAAGCTGGGATGTGGAGCAATATCGCGCTCTATAGCAGGTGTTTTTTTGCACTCTATCAAATCGCTGAACGGCTGGTTGATTGCTTCCCTTCCAAGCGCTCCTGCGTTCCATTTTCTAATGTTTGCAGCTACCGTCTTCTCAGTTATCGGCTCGCAGTACAATCCCCATGGTTCCCAGAGACCTCTTGGAATAACAGACATGTCAGCAAATTCCTTTTCAGCTCCTTTAGGCCTGTATGTAACCACCACGCAGGGTTGATACAGTTTTGATAATCTCCCCTCTGCGTTCAAATCCGGCATCTCGCATTGCCCTTCCTAAAATGTCAGAAAGCAACGGTGTTGATGCTATAAAGACATGTCCTCCTGGCACTAACAAACGCAAAGCATTCTTTCCCCAAAAATAGAAAAATTGGTATACATTTTCTCTTTCTTGTGGATCGTCATTAATCACAGAAAATCGCGGGACCGCTTGTCGCACATGTCCGTCAAACGAGGGTGGGATTCTCCATATACCGCCTTTACCAGAACGTTTTTTTGCAATTTCTGCCTCAGTATACTCCCTGACCCCATATGGAGGATCTGTAACAATTGCTGTGATACTATTCTCTTCTTGTTGACTCATCCACTCAAAGCAGTCACTATTGATAAGTGTAAATCCCATACCTATTTTACCTCCAAAAATATAGCATTTAGCACGGCCTAAAAAACTTTTTGTGCTCAGTATCATTTTTTCTGATTTGATGATTAGCTCTGGTACAAACGTTGAATAACCTTCTTA
>CAVJEZ010000167.1:0-4681 GCA_963648625.1 Odoribacter splanchnicus | reverse complement strand
CCTTCTTCTTTGCGGCCTACCATTTCCTAAGCCACTATGCGCCCCTGAACGGGGCTTCCTTCTGGATCTTTTCCAATCTTGCAAAGCCTGACGGCCTTCTGAGCGTGGCAGGGCTTCCTGTCAACGTCCTGCCCATACTCATGACCGTCATCAACATCGTCTCGGCCCTTGTCTACACCAACAGGCTGCGCTTCAGGGACAAATTGCAGCTCTACGTGATGGCGGCACTCTTCCTGGTGCTGCTCTATTCAGCGCCTTCAGGCCTTGTCTTTTACTGGACCTGCAACAACATCTTTTCGCTTTTGAAGAACATGGTCTATGAGGAGCTTGGCATCTTCAGCCACGGGGAAAGCAAAAAGGAAAAGACAAGGGCGGCCCTGGCCCTTGAGGCGGCAGGGACATGGATTGAAGGGCTCTGCACTAAAAAGGCAGCCCTTGCGGCAGCAGTCCCAGGCTTTTTAAGCCTTGCCCTGCTTCTGGCAGAACATGCAGGCCTTGTGCCGGAAGAAGGCACACTCATGCACGGTGCAGAAACCTGCCTTGCGGCAGTCCTTGGCGCAGGCATTCTTGCCCTGCTTGGGCGGGTGCTTGCCGGACATGCCTCGCTCTATCTCTGGGCTGTGTCCCTTGTCATGTCAGCGGCAGCCTGGCAGGCAGGCTTTCCGGCATGGCCTTCTGCCTTCCTGCTTTGCTTCTTCTTTTTTGCGCTCATGCCTGACAGGGAAATGCAGATCCCGGAAATGCAGATTCAGGAGAAGAATGAGGGCTTTACGGAGCAAGGCAGCTATCTGGCAAAAGCCCAGGCCTTTTTTGGCAGGCTGGCCCAAAAGGATCTTACAGGAATTGCCGCAAAAGCGCTTTTTGTCATAGCCATAACCGTCTTCTGGGCCGTGCCCTTAAGCCTTATGGCAAAGGATGTGGCACTTGTATCGGCACATTCGCTGGCGCTGCTGACGCTTTTTTCGCTTCTTGTCCTGACGCTTCCCTTGAGCCTTCTTAAGACAGGCCGCGGGCCTCTCTGCTTTTTCCTGACTGTTGTCTGCGCCTCTGCCGCCATTCTGGCAGTGCTCTACGCCTATGTGCTGCAGATAGACTACGGCGTGCTGGACGCCTTCATGCTGCAGAGCGAGGAAGACGTATCCAGGCCGTGGTATGTTCTCTGCGACATTCCTGTCATCCTGGCTACAGCAGCCTTCGTCGTTGTTTTGCTCTGCAGGAAAAGGCAGATCGTAAGCAGCATTCTGAACGTATGCCTGCTGGTATCCCTCTCCTTTAGTGCAGTATACGGAACGCAGGCATTCCTTGGCAGGAGCGGATCCGGCAATGGCGACGGCAGCAGGGCAGAAGCCAGGCCTGCAACTATTGAAATCAGCCGCACCAGGCCCAATGTGCTTGTCTTTATGCTGGACATGTTCACAGGCGACCATATAGCCGCCATGCAGCAGGAAAGGCCCGGACTGTTCAAAGAATATGACGGCTTTACCTGGTATCCTGACACCATCTCCGAGGCCGCAGTCACTGCCATGAGCCTGCCGTCCATCATTGCAGGGCCTAAGGTTGCGCCGCGCAATCTGGCACAGGACAGCCAGGCAGAAGCAAAGGGCAAAAGCGCAAGCCTTGAAGAAAAGATAGATGCAGAAATCAGTTCCTTCTTTGACTTTTTGAAAAAGCAGGACTGCACCGCCCGCATCCTCTCCGCCGGCGACATCGACTTCATAGCCGGCAGGGACTACGTCACGCACAACCTGGTGCGGCGCTTTGACGATGGTCCAAAGACTAAGGAGGAAGCAGAAGAGCAGGATGCGCTCTCAGGAATATTCCTGGTCTCCTACGGCCTGTTCAGGGCCGCCCCCTGGTCGCTGCGCCATGAAATATACAGGGAAGGGGACTGGCTTGTGCCTTCTGACATGACATCCTTAAGCCGCAGGGCTGCCATTGAGCACACAAGGAAGCACCATGCAGTCTTAAGCAGCCTTGCCTCCATGACTGAAATCACTGATGAGTCTGCGCACTATACCTTCATAAGCAGCGAGCTCACCCACATGCCCTGGTCAGTTTCCGGGACGACACTTGAGCCGACAGACACGGATCCCTGCCCTGAGACAGATCATCCCCTGGACATGATTGACGGGCGCATTCCTGAGCACTACTACGCAGAAATGTCTGCCATCAGCCTTATAGGATCGTATCTTGCCGAGCTGAAAAGGCAGAAGGCATACGAAAACACAGTCATTGTCCTGGTATCCGACCACTGCGAGGGTGACAGCCAGCCGCTCAGCGCCGTCTTTGGCGTTGACAATCCTGCCCGTGCCCTTGAAAACGTCTACCCCGGACGCCCCGGGGCCCTGCTTATGGTAAAGCCACTGGGTGCGCATGGATCCCTGAAGACGGACAGCTCGCCCATGGCAAGCTCTGATGTGCGCGCAATTGTCGAGGCAGCCTTCCTTGGAAAATCCTTGCAGCACGATCCCCAAAGGGTGCGCTACCATGCCCTTGGGCACTGGATACGTGAGCGGCACGATGACAATGCCTATATCCTGAACGGCCTCTGGGAGATTGACGGAAGCAGGCTGAACAAGGCAAACTGGCATAAGATGGAGATACGGTAAAGCAGGAAGTGCTTTTTCATAAAGGTCCCCCATGCTGCATACAGGTGCATATACAGGTGTGTTATGTTCAGGAAATTATTGTTCTTTATAGCCAGCAAGATTGCCGGCATAATATTTTTCCGTCACATTTCTGAGCAGGACACAGCTGACTATACATGGGAAAATTATGTCAGCGATCAGCTGATAATGACAGAAGGGAGTATCAGACGTAACCTCCTGACGTATACAGACGAATTTATTTCATGTTCACACAGTAAATATGAATATTTGCAGGAAAATAAATATACAGATAAGGAAGCCTGGCTCGAAATATTTGGCCTGGCATTGCATATAGATCGTGATAAATTTGAAGAGGATATGTCTCTTCAAAGAATTAAGAAGTCATTAAAAATAATTCTTCAAAGAAAAATTGATACTCTGTATGATATATTGTATTCTTATAGTAAAGGCTCATCAGAAAACATTTTTTACAAAGAAAATATTATTGACAAAGTAGTCAATAAATCAGCTGCAGAGATTTACAACATTCAAAAAAATGAACTTAAAATTCCTCTTAAGGTTCTTTTTAATAAAGCAAGAAAGCTAAAAAAAGATATCCAATTTATTATAGAACTAACTGAAAGAGATGACTGGAACAACTGCATTAAACTTATTCTTGAGAATAAGGGAAACAGCCTTCCCCAAAGTACTAAGAAAGACAGGGAACTTAAGCAGATCTCTGCTTATATCAATAATGCAGAAAGTTTTGGACAAGCCGTAAACGACCTCTTCTCTGCCTATAACAAGGCACTGGACAGCACGTGTGCCTGTATAAGAGATAAAATGAATGACGTATATGCTGAAATAAAATCAAAGATTAATGAACAGTATGAAGAGTATTATATCACTGCATTCTGTGCTGTACTCTGCGCGGTACAGCAGAATGCACTGAAAAATGAGGTTTTCCGCACTGAACAAGGCCTTGACAGGGAGCCTTTGGAACAGTTTAAGATACTGCGTGAATGCGAGTATTTCTTACATTGCAATATAAACAAAGTTTTCAAAAAAGGCTTAAAAAAAATGATACAAAACCTGAGAACTGTTCCTTATTATGACCAGTTCCAGACTGATATCATCAGATTTAAGCTGCACTCGGGTGGAACTGATTAGTATATAAAAGAATCAGGACCATCAGTAACAGCTACGAAAAACTGGATGAGGAGAACACAGCCGGCTTAAAGCTTGTGCGTATTGTCTGCGCATTATCAGCGATAGTACAGACGATGCCATATGCTTCTCTGCAACACAGGGAAGCCACCTGTCACACCAGCGTCCATGGCCCAAAATGCCTTATACGCCAGCCTAGAAGGCTCATCACGGCATGACGGCTTCCATCCCCTTTGCAGACTGACAGTACTGCACTTCCATTGTGGGAGCTGTGCCTCAGTAATGCACTTTGTACCGGGATTGCCAGCAATCAGCTTATAGTTTATAAAAAGCATGAGATACAGTTCTGCATCAGCCATTCCGTAAAACCTGACGATATCTGGCTGTATAAAAGGAGGAAAAGACATGTCTGATATACGTATCAAAATCGGCGGCGCGTACTTTAGGAGAACACGGGAACACTCATGCTATTACGCAGACAAGACACCCTTGATAGAAGAGCTCTTGTCCGACGAGCCTCCCAGGGTATCCCTCTTCACCCGTCCGCGAAGATTCGGCAAGACGCTGATGATGACCACGCTGAGCGACTTCTTTGATATCAGCCAGGACAGCAAGGCTCTGTTTGAGAGGCTTGCCATCTCGAAAAACAAGGAGCTCTGCGACAAGTGGATGAACCAGTATCCCGTTATCTTTATTACATTAAACCAAATTGATGCCCAAAATTTCAGCCATGCTGTTGAACAGGTAAGAAGACTAGTCCGCTGGGTTGCCTCAGACTACTACTACCTGCTTGAAAGCGACAAGGTCGATAAAAGAGACAAGATAATCCTGCAAGGTTTTCTGGACAGCAAAAGTTCTCATTCCGAACTGGAAGCTTTTCTTCTCACGCTTTGCCGTGCCCTTCATGCCCACTATGGAAAACCTGC
>CAVJEZ010000166.1:0-4759 GCA_963648625.1 Odoribacter splanchnicus | reverse complement strand
CAGGAATAGAATGGGCCTGTGCCGTCAACAACTGGGAGCCGCAGGAAATCCTGACTGTGGGTGATGACGGCAATGACGTGGAGATGCTTGCCCGCTTTGAGGGATACGCCATGGAGTGGGCCGATGAAAATGTGCAGTCTGCTGCCTTAAAGGTTGTAAAAAGCGTTGCCGACCTTGTCGCTGCAAAGGGTGTGTCCTGCTGAGCGGACGGCCGTGATGCTGCCTGAAACTGCAGAAGGCAGCTGTGATCGGCGGGCAATTTTTTCTTGCGATTTTTAAAACCTGTGGCAAAGTACGGAGTGCGTTGCTGTTTTGAAAACAGGACGCAGCCAGGACAGTTCAGCCCTGCCTTTAGGAAAAAAGGCAGGCGCATGACACATGACACATTTGCAGGGCCGGCTGTACAGGATGGCATGAAGTTGTCCCTGAACAGGCCTTTTGTTCATACAGTCATGCCGGAAACCATACAGGACAAAAGGGAGTGCCCTTAGGGCAGGTACTGTTCAAGCAGACAGTACAGTCTCTTTGCAGGTTCTCCCGCCCGCAGCGCTCATCTATATAATGTTATAGGGGCGCAGGCACACGATCAGAAGGAACAGGAAGGAGCGGCATCGTGACGGTTGATACGAAGAAGGAACAGGAAAGGGACGAGCTGCACCGTGCCATATGGGCCATTGCCGATGAGCTTCGCGGTGCCGTGGACGGATGGGACTTCAAAGACTATGTCCTTGGCACCATGTTTTACCGCTATATATCCGAAAATCTGGCAAATTATATTAACGCCGGCGAGTGGGAAGCAGGAAACAGCGACTTTGACTATGCAGGGATAGCGGATGCCGATGCAGAGGAAGCCCGTAAGGACCTGGTAGACGAAAAGGGCTTTTTCATCCCGCCGTCAGAGCTCTTCTGCAATGTCTGCCGCAGGGCTGACAATGATGAAAATCTGAATGAGACTTTGGAGAAGGTGTTCCGGCATATTGAAGAATCGGCAAAGGGCTCATCCTCTGAAAGCAGCTTCTCCGGCCTGTTCGATGACTTTGATGTCAACAGCAACAAGCTCGGCGCAACAGTGGCCAAGAGAAACGAACGCCTTGCCAAGCTTTTGCACGGCATTGCCAATATGAACCTTGGCGATGTGAAGGACCACGACATAGATGCCTTTGGCGATGCCTATGAGTATCTGATGACGATGTATGCGTCCGGTGCAGGCAAGTCAGGCGGCGAGTTCTTCACGCCGGCAGACGTGTCCGAGCTGCTGACAAGGCTTGGCACTGTAGGCAAGACAGAGATTAACAAGGTCTATGATCCTGCCTGCGGCTCAGGTTCCCTGCTTTTGAAGGCTGAAAAAATCCTGGGAAGGGATGCTGTCCGCACGGGCTTCTTCGGGCAGGAAATCAATATTACTACCTACAACCTGTGCCGCATCAATATGTTCCTGCACGATATAGGCTTCGATAAGTTTGACATAGCCTGCGAGGACACACTGACTGCGCCGCAGCACTGGGATTACGAGCCTTTTGAGCTTATCGTCTCAAATCCGCCCTACAGCATCCGCTGGGCAGGGAGCGACAATCCTCTTCTCATTAACGATCCGCGCTTCTCGCCTGCCGGTGTGCTTGCTCCCAAGGGCAAGGCAGACCTTGCCTTCATCATGCACTCCCTGGCCTGGCTTGCTCCCAACGGAACAGCCGCAATCGTCTGCTTCCCTGGTGTCATGTACCGCGGCGGAGCAGAACAGGAAATCAGAAAGTACCTGGTAGACAACAACTTCATCGACTGCGTCATCCAGCTGCCCAGCAACCTGTTCTTCGGCACCACTATTGCAACCTGCATCATGGTGCTGAAGAAGTACAAGCAGGACAGCAGGACCCTCTTCATTGATGCCTCGGCAGAGTGCATCAAGGTGACGAACAACAAGCTGACACAGGAAAATATCGAGCATATCGTTGCCGCCTTTGCTGCCAGGGAAGAAAAAAAGCACTTCTCCCATCTGGCAGACTGTGCTGAAATCGGGAAGAATGACTACAATCTGTCGGTTTCCACGTATGTGGAGGCAGAGAATACACGTGAAAAGATAGACATCGTGCAGCTCAACGCCGAAATTGAGAGAATCGTGGCCCGCGAGCAGGTCCTTCGTGACGAGATAGCGAAGACCATCGCTGAAATAGAGGCTAGATCATGAAAAGGGAAAAGCGTGAAGCCGGCATAATCCGTTCCTCTGTCGCGGAATATCTCACCTTTGTCGCTGCCACCGGTGAAAGCGATGCAAATGCCGTGTACTTTGAGGAAAATGTGTGGCTGTCACAAAAGATGATGGGCCTGCTGTTTGATACAGAGCCGGAAATCATTGGCTGCCATCTGAACAGGATTTTTGCCGACGGAGAACTCGATGAAAGTTCAGTTGTCCGGGAATTCCGAATAACTGCCGCAGACGGCAGAAGCTGCAATGTGCCCCATTATAACCTGAGTGCAGTCATTGCCGTAAGCAACAAGGCAGACACGCCACGTGCTGTACAGTTCAGGAAATGGGCAAACCACATCGTCGGAGAGTTTGCCGTGAAGGGCTTCGCCATGGATGACGAGCGTCTGAAAAGCGGTGGCACTATCCTGACTCAGGACTACTTCAAGGAGCAGCTGGAACGCATTCGCGAGATTCGTCTTTCGGAGCGGCGTTTTTATCAGAAAATTACGGACCTCTATGCCACCAGCATTGACTATGACTCCAAGGCGGAAACGACAAGGCGGTTCTATGCACGGGTGCGAGATCAGCTCCACTGGGCCATTCATGGGGAAACGGCGGCTGAGACCATCTGTAATCGTGCCGACAGCACTAAAGGCCATATGGGGCTGACCACATGGAAGGACGCTCCCAACGGCAAAATCCAGAAATTCGATGTTGCGGATGCAAAGAACTATCTGACCAAGGAAGAGCTTTCTGCAATGGGGAGGCTTCTCAATGCCTGTCTGGACCTGGCAGAGCTGAAAACCATGCGGGAAGTCCCCATGACCATGGAAGACTGGGCGGAACAGTTCGACAGCTTTCTCAGTCTGAGCAGAGAGGATTTTTGCGCCAGTGCAGGGAGTATTTCTGCGGAAATTGCCGAACAGCACGCTCTGAGTGAGTTTGAGAAATACCGTATCCGTCAGGACAGGCTGTATCAGAGTGATTTCGACAAAGTGCTTTCTGAGGGAAAGGAATCCGGGCCTGTGAACGGGAGTATCGCCGGAAACGAGGTGGACGGATGAACGAAAAGTATGCAGAAGCCGTCAAAGAGGTAAAAACTGCGATTTTTAAAAGCCAGAGCAGGGCGGCTTTGCACAGCAATGCGGAGATGCTTTCCCTGTATTACCATATTGGCGGCTATGTCTCAGCCAATTGCAGGGAAGGCAGATGGGGAAGCAGTGCAATAGATGAGATAAGTGACCGCCTGAGGGAGGAAATGCCAGGACTGCGTGGCTTTTCTGCCGGGAAAATCAGGCTGATGCAACAATTCTACGAAGAATGGCAGCCATATCTGCAAGGCTGGGCAGAGAATTGCCCTGTCAGTACGCCATCAGCTGCGGCTAGAGATACTGAGCAGGCGAAGACTGATCTAGTGATTAGTTCAGGGATACAGACGGTTACGTCTGCAGAAATGCCCCTGAAAGCATTTACTGCAATCAGCTTCTCGCATCATCTGGAAATTCTGCACAAAACCAAGGATCTGGATGAACGTCTCTTTTATATCAGGGCATGTGCCTTGGGACATTGGAGCCTCGCTACCCTGAAAAACAGAATGCAAAAAGATCTGTACAGACATCAGGGGGCGAATACCGATGATTTTACCAGTAGCATGTCCGATGAGGAGCAGTATAAAGACGCAGTCATGATGTTCAAGGACGAGTATTTTCTGGACTTCATCAATACAGAAGAGCTCGATTTGTCCGATCCGCAGGATGTGAATGAACGTGTTCTTGACAATGACATTATCGACAGAATCCGCAACTTTGTTCAAAGTCTTGGCTCTGGCTTTTGCTTTGTAGGCAATCAGCATCGTATAGAGGTAAGCGGACAGGAATATTTCGCAGACCTCCTGTTCTACCAGCGTGACCTGAAGTCTCTGATGGTGATTCAGCTGAAAAATGGAGAATTCAAGCCGGGCTACTTGGGATATCTCAATTTTTACCTGGCAGCACTGGACGATATGGAACGCAAAGACGGGGAGAATCCGTCAATAGGCCTGCTTCTTTGCCGTGAAGCCAACAGGAGCATCGTGGAACTGGCTATTCGGAGCTTTGCCAGACCGATGGGTGTAGCGACATACAGTATGGCAGAGGATTTACCCGAAAATTACAAGGTGCTTGCTCCCATTTTTGAGGAAGTGCCCAGAATGTTGGACAAAGCTGGCTTGAAGACAGGTGGGGAGAGATAGAATGAGCAAGTTGGATGAACTGATGTCGGAACTTTGTCCCAATGGCGTGGAGTATAAGAGGCTAGAAGAATGTTGTTCTATTCTTGATAAAAAAAGAAAGCCTGTTACGAAAGCGGCAAGAAAAGCGGGTGCATATCCGTATTATGGTGCAAATGGTATTCAGGATTATGTCTCTGGCTATATCTTCGATGGTACTTTTGTCCTTGTTGGAGAGGATGGAAGTGTAATGACAAAATTCGGAACACCAGTTGTAACATGGGCGGAAGGTAAAATATGGGTCAACAATCATGCTCATATCATTGAAGAAAACGGTGTTGTTCTTCTTCGATATTTATTTCATTATATAC
>CAVJEZ010000165.1:0-4764 GCA_963648625.1 Odoribacter splanchnicus | reverse complement strand
GCAGTGAAAGATCTGCTTCAGGAGCATTTCCAGCTCCTCGCGTGCTGCAAGCACCCTGTCTCCGTTAAAATCCGCAAACCCGTCAATGGGAAAGAATATGTCTGCCGAGGCAGGAGTGATTTTGCCATGTTCGCTCTGCCGCCAGGTCCAGCGGCGGGTACGCACCTGATGCCCGACGGCATAGACGACTTCGCCGGCATCCGGCGTTTCCTCTGTATCGGAGCCAAAGGGAAGAAAGGTATCCTCCGGGAGTGCAAGCCGTATCCGCATATCATCGCTGCTACCGCCCAGGTCATGTGCGCCCATAGGCAGGGTATATTTCAGGGAAACGGCATTGCCCAGATCCACAGCAGGATTGATATGCGGCATGCCCTTGCCTTTTGCGATACGGGTAAACAAGGCCTCGATTGAGCACAGATACTTGTTCGGGTTGATATTGAGCGCACGAAAGGCCTCACGGTACGGCAGAATATCAGGCTCTTCCTTGACCTTTTTCCCTTCAAAGCGCTCTGCCGCAGTTTTGATGCTTTGATCCAGAAGCTGATCGATCTCAGGATATGCCCTGCTGTTGTCAATGCCATAGGCCATGACAACGCCAAAGCAGGCGTTCGGGATCTTTTCAAAAATTTCCTTGTCAACGATGAATTTCATAGCAGCTCCTCCCTCCTGTTTATCTGACACTGACCGGTATACAGATTTCGGTCACAAATTTGTCCGCATCCTGGGTAATGCCATAATCAATGAGCGTGATTTCACGGGAAAAACCGGCGATTTCCATACCGTGCTCCCCTATATAGCCCAGCAGCTTTTCATACTGTGCAGGAGCCTCTGCATGGCTTCCCCTGAAGCGCAGGCGCACACAGAGCGTTTCCGGCAGGTCAAGCGTTTCTCCCGCATAAAGGTCCTCGGGATCCAGCAGCAGGAATATGCCGTCATACTGTCCTGTTTCGGCTTTTTGCAGATGCTCTGCGGAAATTCCGAGACCAACCTTGCCGAGGAAGACGACGGCTTCTGCCCCGGACTGGTCGAGCTTTCTGATCGGCGCCTCCATATCATGAGAGCCGGCAATGCGGAGCGCATCACCCATCCACACGATGCGGCAGGCGGGAATCTGCATAAGGGAAACAGTGTCCAGCGGCGTATTCTGAGCGTCTGACAGCCAGTTCAGCCTGTGGTCAATCTTCCGCTCGATCCGCCTGAGCTCGTCCAGCTTTTTCAGGACAGCCCGCTTCTGCTGCAGCAGTTTTTCCTCTATGCGCTCTATCTCCTTGTTCCTGAGGAAGTCCCTGATATCGGCCAGGGGCATATCGAGAGCACGCAGGTATCGAATCGTATTCAGCACCTCAAACTGTTCCGCCCCGTAATAGCGGTAGCCTGAATCTGGGGAAACGTATTCCGGCACAAGCAGGCCGGCGGCTTCATAGTGCCGCAGGCTGCTGATGCTGACATGGAACAGCTTTGAAACTTCCCCTATTGGAAAGAGATTTTTCCGCCTCACCCGTATTTCCTCCGCTGAAGAGCTGCCTGGCGCATGTTGCAACAAAGGCAGGTCCTGTCACGATGACAAAACCAACGGATCCTGCGCCCCAAGCCAGACCCCAAAAGCCTCTCTGGCTGACATGCTGCCCAGCGTGGGAAACAGAACGCATGCTGGCATCTGCTTCAGCATCCCTGGTCAGGATGAAGCGCAGGATAAACTCTGCAACTGTTGTAGAGTCAACCCCCAAAAGGATATCCAGTCAAAAATTTTGCCTGGGCAAGAAATGGAAATGCCATCGAGTACGGCTTTGCGGGGCTTGTTTTGCGTGTCAGCGCAGTTTCAGCCTGCAAATGGCCTGAGTCATGGTTCCCATGGGACAAAAGGCGCACCAACTGCGGGGCTTCCAGAGCACCATGGCAATCAGTCCCAGCAGCAGGGAAGTCAGCATCAGGCTGTAGAAGCCGAAACTATACTGGGCAATCCAGTCATTCACCGTTCCGGCAGTATAGGTCCAGCCCCATGGCACGCTGAATGTCCAGAAGAGAGTGACTGCCTCCCGCAGGGATGAAGCTCCCGATGCCACAAGATATGTCTGGAAGACCATATTGCCAAACATCGTCAGAAAGAAGGCCATGAAGCCGTAACGGAACCACTTTGATGTCAGCCAGCGCGGAGTCTCCCTGCAGCGGGAGCATTTAAGGCCGGCTCCCAGCTTGCGGAAAAGCTGCCCCCTTCCGCAAAGATGGCCGCAGAAAAACTTGTTCCCGCCAAGGACAGCAAAAAACAGCGGCAGGAGAAAATCGATCATCCCAAGCCACGCAAAGAGGATGTTGAAAAAGCCAAGGCTGAAATAGACGATGGCATACACCCACAGGTAATCATACCAGTGCTGTCTTTTCATGCGTCAGCCCTCGCCTTCATCTCAATGCAGCCGGCAGGGCACATCTTCGAGCATTTGCCGCAGCCGGCACAAAGGTCTTCCTGCACAACAGCATACGATCCGCGATACACTTTGACAGCACCAAGCGGACAGGTGTTTTCACACTCGCCGCAGGCAGCGCATCTTTCCTTGTCTGCGACGGCCAGTCGTTTTGACAGCATGACATTCTCCTCCCGGTCCCGGATGATCAGCAGTGTGCAGAGGCATTCATCCTTATAGCTGTTAACACCGGCCAGGCTGCCGGACGATGCCCGGTCAGTGCCTCTGCGTAATCCGCACTCCGGAACCGTACACGATGATTATTGCCGGCCCATGACAGCAGAAAACACCATGCTTTTCTGTAACCAAGTCACATTTCCATACATTTCATCTCAGGGAGTTCAGAGCTTCTATATTCAGCAGTGTGACTGCACCACGCTTCAGTTCCACTAAACCATCCTCTGCAAAGCTCTTGAGCATCCTTGCCACAGCTTCCCGCGCCGAGCTGATGTGCAGGGCTATTTGCTCATGGGTCATCCTGACGGTATCGGAACCTGTGCGGCCGGACTCGGACAGAAGGAACCCGGCCAGACGCCGGTCAAGCCCCTTGAACAAAATCTGCTGCATGGCCCACATGACATCGGAAAAACGCTTTGCTGCCAGCTCATAGAGGAAACAGCGGACATTCAGATTCCGCTCTTTGAGCGAGGCAATGACTCCTGCCGGAATAACAAGCACTTCTGTTTTCTTGTGCGCTGCCATTTGCGTGGCAAAGGTAATCTGGCTTATAACACAGGAAGCCGAGAGCACGCACAAGTCATCAGGATACAGCCTGAACAGTGTCACCTCCCGTCCCTCGTCAGAGAGAAGATAGGTGCGGATCTCGCCGGAAAGCACCAGCAACATGCCAAGGCATGAGTGATCGTTGCTGTGGATGAGCGCCCCTTTTTCATAGCTGCGGACAAAGGCACTGTTGCGGACTGACTCTTTTTCCTGTTCTTTCAGGCATGACCAGAAAGGGAGCCTGCTTAGCGTGTTGTTTATATCAGTGGCGGCCATAGCAAAAACTCTTGCCCAGGAGATGATATGCTGGACTTCCCGGAAGCCTCGTTGTTCAATAAGCGAATTCCCAAGCATGTACTGTATGAAAAGATGTCTTGTCCGCCTGCAATCAAAAAGGCATTTCATGAACAGGTACAGGATATCTGGTGGGTCAACAAACTTACCGCATCCATTTTAAAAATTGCTTCCGGCAAACAGGTGTCAGAGATAGAGGTGATAAAGATACACATCCCCTCTGATAGCCTTGATATAGAGGTTTTGCGGCAGATTGAGCGGCAAATCCCCTATCATATTCTCTTCCTGCTTGAGCATGACGGCAAGTACCAGGCTGTCATGGGATATAAGGAAATTGGCGAGGACGGCACAGTTCCGGTCCTTGACAGATACTTCAAAACAGGCTGGATGGACGAAAAGGATCTGCCTCTCAGGATTGAGGGAGATACTCTGGATGATGTCTACGAAAATTTCGTCAGGCAGATTGCAGGCGATACCCTGGGCAGGAGGGAAAACTCAAGCCTGAAAGACAGTATCGAAGAGCAGAAGCTGAACGAAATCCTGGATAAGAAAATCACCGCTCTGGAAGGCAAAATCAAGCGGGAAAAACAGCCCAGAAAGAAATTCTGGCTGGTACAGGAGCTGAGAAAGCTTAAGGAGACAAGAGAGGCATGACAACCTCTGCCGCCATCCGCTATTGAAATTCCCCTACAGACACAACGATATATTCTCTCAGGAAAGGACTTAAGGAACAAACAGAATGGACAAGCTGAAAATGCACAGCCTTGACGGCGTTGAACGTAATATAGAGATGATTGGCAAACTGTTCCCCAATGCTGTCACTGAAGTACTCCGTAACGGCAAGGTTGAACATGCTATTGATTTTGACGTACTCAGGCAGGAACTGTCCCATTCCGTTGTGGATGGAAGAGAGGAACGCTACCAGTTTACCTGGCCGGACAAAAAGAAGGCCATGCTGGCAGCCAATACCCCCATTACTGATACTCTGCGCCCTGTCAAAGAAGACAGCGTTGGCAGGGATGGCACTCATGGCGGCTTTGACAGCGAAAACCTTTATATAGAAGGCGACAACCTGGCCGTGCTGAAGCTTTTGCAGGAAACCTATCTTGGCAAGATCAAGATGATTTATATTGATCCGCCCTACAACACCGGCAATGATTTTGTGTATGAGGACAATTTTGCTCAGGACACAGCTGACTATAAAAAAAACAGCGGCCAGTTCGACGAAGAAGGCAACCGCATGGTGGCAAACCTGGAAAGCAACGGACGCTTCCATACTGACTGGTTA
>CAVJEZ010000164.1:0-4774 GCA_963648625.1 Odoribacter splanchnicus | reverse complement strand
GCGTGGACATGGGATACAACCTGGACTGGCTCATTTTCGGTTCCGGCCCCATGCTCGCAGAATGGAAGACCATCAGCGGCGTCGAGCACAGCCTGCCGCCCTCAGGGACAAGGATTGACCCCAAGACAGGCGAAATAACCTACGAAGACGTAAAGTTCCTCAGGGAGAGGCAGGAACTGTCCCTCTGGACGTTTACGGACTGGCAGTGGCTGCACAACCTGCGCGCCATGGTCAAGGCAACGTACAAAGCCCCGACAACGCCCCTGCTGTCCCGCCTCACTGCCTGGTGGCGCATTCCCTCGCAGCTGCCGCAGATGCCCCATATCCTGGCCTGGGTAGACTGGCTTGCCGTATGGTGCACCCACGAATTTATTGAGGGCACTCCTGCAGAGGGCTGGAAGCGCGACGTCATTGAGCAGATGGTCGTCAGCCGCAACAGCTGCCTTCTGCTGCTTGGCATCGGCGGACAGTCCGGATTCCAGTACCGCTCCGGCAAATCCGAGCCCACGGTTTCCGTCGTGCGCCTGGCCTGGATGGTGCGCATAGCTGTCGAACGCCGCGGCAGGGAGGGCTTCCTGCAGTATCTGGACCTTTGCAACGACGAGGCCGTCGTGCGCGGGTTTGAGAACCTGAAGGGCGTCTTTGATGCACGCAACTGGTCAACGCCCGAGCGTCCTTTCCGGTCCCGTGTCGAACGTTCTGACGACAACCCTGACAAGATTGACCTGGCCGGACGCAATATACCCTGGGGCGTGCCTGAGGAAGCCAAGCTGCAGCCTCTCCAGCTTGTACAGGCAGTCATGGACGGCACACTTCCCTGCGATGAAGAGCCCGCCATAGCCTGGATTGGCAAAACAGCAGCTGAGGGACAGAAGACAGCAGGCACGAATCCTGCCGAGGAGGAATAACATGGGGCGTAAAAAGAAAATTGTCGATCCCGCTCTGGAGGCCAAGGCCCAGGAAGACAGCCTGAACGACGGTGCCCTCTGCGAAGAAAATCCCTTTGGCTGGGGAGAAGGCACCACTCCTCCCGGACGTGTCCGCTTCCTGCGCTTCCTCACCTGGTCCACTTCTGCAACGCATCTTGTTTCCCTGCGTGACACTGAGGGCAACTTCCTGGCTCCTGGCTACTTTGCAGCCATACAGGCGACGCGTTCTGCAACCATGGTAACTGACACCCTGCGCCAGCAGGCCAGGCAGAAAGGCATACAGCTCTTCATGCAGAGCCTCTTTGTGCCCGTGGTCTATCCTGACGTTGTTCCTTTCAGGTACTGGCAGCACTGCACCAACCCCTTTGACCACACGCTGGTGACACTGCACTATCTGCACAAGAAAATTCTTGAGTCACAGGTACGCAAGCATTTTGCAAGCGCCATTCCCCAGGACAAGCGCTTTGTCATGGGCGATCTGTCCACTCTTCTTCTGCGGAACAGGTCCGTCTTCAAGGACTTCTTCTCAAATCCGGCCAATGCCCAGTGCCGCGGCATTGTCTGGCGCGGCCCTGCAGGCAAGCTGCTGGGCCAGTCCTTCCCGCATTTTACCCGCCTGATAAGCTATGCCATCCTCAGGCCCGAATGGATCATGGACGCCCAGCCCGTATCAGGCGCTCCCGATCTTATCGGCGATGCAGCCCGCAAATCGCCTGCCACATGCCTGAAGAAGGTGCAAAAGCTTCTTGTCACCACAGATGCCGCATTCAAGGCGGTCAGGGCGAATGAAGAACGCAGGTCTGAATACAAGCGCAGAAAAGAGGAATCAGACCAGGCCGAAGATGCTGGCCAGTAAGAAAAGGCTGCGCTGAGCCTGGCACGCAGGCACTGCAGGACAGGCATTCCTGTTTAGTGCCCTGACTGCCCCTGAGTGGCCCTAAGTGGCTCTGGCTGCCTCTGGCAGGCCGTTATTTTGTCTGTTGCAATGCCGGCTGGCAGCCTCTCCGGACATCCCGGGGAGGCTGCCAGGGACTAGAAGGTGCTGAAAATGGACGCAGATTCCATCCTGCTGAACCGGTTCTTTACTCAGATGAGTTAGAATTTGAAACAAGGGTGGTAAAGGGTAGAGAAAAAAAGGTTTAGGAGACCTTAAAATACAACGTAAAAAAGTTGAAATATAGGAATACAGGGAATGGCGCGCAAAACAACCAACGCAGGCATATCAATGCCCATTGCAATGTTAGAACAGGTTGACCGGATGGCTGCCCAGCGCGGTCTTTCACGGTCGGACTTCATCCAGATAGTCTTCCGGCAGTGGCTCAGGGACGTTGAAAAGAAGAGAGAAAACAAGGCCAGGCGCATCACGCTTGATGATGGATTATCCTATCTGACAGCTGCAGAGTTTTGGTGCCTGCCGCGGGCCTTGCAAGTCTGGCCGTTCGTTCTGGATGCAATGAATGCCGCCGTATTGGAGCAGGTGAAGGCAAATCTGGAAAAGCCTACGAAACAGACACTTCTTGCAAAATATCTAGAACTGGCCCAGGAAGATTTATACGTAGATTTTTAATCACAAAAGGAGCCGCCCCTGATTGATATATACAGGCAATCAGGGCGGCTCCTTCTTACTACCAATCGTATTTAACTTTATGCTTTTGCTGCCTTATTCTCCGGCAGAAGGCGCATCTGCAGACATTTGTCGTCTTGCCGCAATCGTGACATTTCCGGTTATAGGCCTGTAGTTCCGGACTATAAACAGACGGCTCCCCCACTGCAGCCGGTTCGGAAACGCCCTGTTCTGAGCAATTGCAATGGTTCTATCTATTTTTGTCCAGGCTTTAAGTGCACAGGACTTTAAACCCTATGCTTGACCGCCATCATGGCCAGGCTCAGCGCTCATACTCTCCTGGCGAGGCTCTGTGTCCTGCTTTGCCTCATCATCCTGCCCTTCCGTACTTTGCGCATCACGAAGGACAGAGCACGCAAACCTGACAAGGCCCCTGGGCAGGCCCTTTGACGCTTCCAGCGCACAGGCTATGCGGTCGCGCACCTCAAGAGCCGCCCCATGCCCTGGCACTGTCACGGAAATGGACGGAGCCTTGTCATCGTAAAGAAGATGCTCAGGGTCATCTATGCCCAGGCTCACCAGCACATCCTCCCCCTCCTGCTTCATATCAAGGAACGGACCTGCCTTTTTCCCTCCGGCAAGACGGGCAAAGGCATCCTGCACCTCGCCCAGCTGCTGCTCGCTGATACGGTTAAAGCGTCGCTCAAGCAGGGGACGGCGGATATGGATGGCTCCCATTTTGATAAGCTTGAGGAAGCAGTGGCGTATTCCGAGGCATTCCGAGATCGTGCCCTGGGGAGTCCAGTCGAAATGGGCAAACAAATCCTTCTGGGTCAGGAAGGGCATGCTCAGGGAGACATCGCCAGGTGCTGACGGCTTTGTCACGTACTCAGTCCAGTCCCGCATAAGGTCCACAGTCATAATATTGGCCCGGAACAGGAACTGCCTGCGCAGAAAGGCAAACTCAAACCCTGTATTAAAGCCCACAAGGCAGTCGCAGTTCATAAAGATCCTGGTGAGCTCGCCACGGTATTCATCCAGAAGATGCTCTTTGGCCACAACAGATGGCGTGATGCCGTTGATGCGGGATGCCCTGGGCCATTCTGTTTTGTATTCAGGCCTGAATCTGGCGTGAAAAACCGGTGAAGGCTCGCCCTTTCTGTCTCCGCCGCGCCAGGGATCGCGTGCATCAATGAGGCACAGTTCCAGAATTTCATCATCCATCTGCGTGCCTGTCGTCTGGATCTTCACTATATAGACAGTCTTGTTCTGCAGCTGTTCTGATGACGGCTTCATCGGCTCAATAATCACGTAGGCACCCTCAACGGACGATTTAAAAATCCTGATAAAAAATATGGCTTGCTGCGGGGGTACGCTTCCCTCCCGCAGGCATATTGTATACGAAAATACCGGCCATAAAGAAAGGGGCATACAGGCAGCCTGCCGGCATAGTGCCCATGACCACGGGAAACAAAAGCGCCGTACTGCCCTGTCCATGGGGATTTTTACGCCCTTCCCTGGCTTGCGATGAGAGAATCAGGCAAAAAATTGCCAGTAACATATCTGGCTTTGCAAACACCTTCTGCGTAGTTTCTGAACAAGGCAGGAACTTCACAGACAGCGCCTGCCAAAGCCAGAGAGGTATTTGCCATGCAAGGGACAGCCAGACTGACAGCATCCTGCCTGCTTGCAGGATTGTTCATCCTGTTTCTTTCATCTTCTATACAGCCCATGGCTGCCTTTGCGCAAAACAGCATTCAGGCAAACGGGATTCCTACAAACGGGAGCAATGCAATGGACAGAATTCAGCAGGCCCGGCAGAACAGGCAAAAATTGCTGGGCGATGACAAAACGGCCCTGGACGACACAGATCCGGAGCTTGCCGCCATCAGGGACCGCCTGGTCTACGGGGAACTTGCGGACGCAGGCACACTGGGCATGAAGCAGAAAATGCTCGTTTCGCTGGTTGTGCTGACTACATCACAGACACTGGACGACATGGAAGCACAGACAAGGGCAGCCCTGCGCTCAGGCGTTGCGGCCCAGGATATCAGGGAGGCCGTCCTGCAGTGCACACCATATATAGGCTTTCCCAAAACACAGCAGGCCCTGCGCCATGTCGGCAGATGCTTTGAAAAGGCGGGCATAAAGATCGCTGAAGATATGGCCACTGTCACGGAAGAAAGCCGCTTCAGCGACGGGCTTGCCAGGCAGAAGGCCATCTTCGGGGATGCCATCGACAAGATGCACGCCTCTGCACCCGAAGGCCAGAAGGACATTA
>CAVJEZ010000163.1:2948-4780 GCA_963648625.1 Odoribacter splanchnicus | reverse complement strand
AACAGAGGGAAACGTATTCCTTAAAAATAGAGAGCTTTCCCTCATTTTTTTACTTGTCATTTATTTTGAACCTCGGAAATTATTTTTTTATTGTTGATTTCCTCTCCGAAGAATGCTAAACAAGCTGTGCGATTGTTCGAATAGCAATATTCGGTAAATAAAGCCATTTTGATTGTTGCAGCAATCAATGTGGCTTTTTTTAGTCTAGAAACAAGCATAGGCATCACCACCTTTCATATATCTACCCCGCATTAAATAACCGCAGTAGTGTAACTTCATAGTCCCTTAGCCAATTACCTCCGTAAGCCAGCCATTTTAGATAATATTCCCTAGCAATATATGCGGCTGTAATGCTGATACAAAAAGCCTGTGCAATAGACTCCACTGATTTGTCGCTGAGACGATGAATTAGTGGAGGCGGCGCAGCTGCATATTTTGCAAAAAATGATGCTTCCGCCTCTTCTTCATCTGATCTGCCAGTATGATCTAATACACAATGGCCAATCTCATGAAGTAATGTCATATTTAATCTTTCATATAATATATTATCGTTATAATAAATAATGTTATTTCCTTGTATATCCTCCATATAGAAACCGTCTTTACTAAGTTCCATCGCTGCCATTTGTTTTTCTTTTGCCAAAGGTGAATATGGAATTAGTTTCATTTTCATTTTGCATGCAAGATTAAATCCGTTGATTGGAATACAACGGACATCATACTGCTCAAAAACTGCGACAACCTCACCTTTGATGAATTCATACAATTCATTTGAAAGTCTCATGCAATTTTATTCCTCACCACCAATTAAAATGCTTAAAATTTTTTGTTTATCGGCATTACTCATTTGTTTCGCATTACGAGCAACAAGACGTATGACATGTCCGATATCGCTGTTGCTGTCCTGTGGGATTCCTTCCATCAAATAGTCAGATGAAGTGTTAAGTGCCATTGCTATTCTTGAAAGAACAGCAGATCTTGGCATTCGATCGCCTTTTACATAATGCGACATAGCTGCCTCTGTGACTCCTGCTTTTGCAGCGAGCTCCTTTTGTGTCATCCCGTGCTCTTTGATCAGAGCCTCTAACCTCTCACTAAAGGGAGTCCTTTCTGCGCTCATAGTTATACTCCTCCTCCAAAGGTGAACAAGTTATAATTAGATGTTATCATTTTGTCAAGTAATTTTACCTACACAAGTAAAAAAATGCCGGTGTATTTGAAGATAGCCCAGGACGTGCAGACAAATTCATAGCAGGGCAAAAATAGCCATCTAGGCTATTTTTGCCCAAATCAACGAATTGAATACATGCGGGTAGGATGCAAACGACATCGTAGTCTCTACATATCATGTCACAAGGCTACGTTAATTTTTACTTTTTTTGAAAATGATTCCCTACCAGATGTTGTAACTTGCAGAGATACTTATCATATTACCTTTGATCCTTACGTTTTTTTGGGAATTGATAACAAATTAAGTACGGATGCTTGTTGCCACGTAATGATAATTTCACCGGTATCGTATTCCCAATCCGCATAAAGGGACAGGGACAGCCCTGCCTTTGCCTTGCAGGATGCGTACAAACGCTAACAGGGCCTCAGAGAGCAGCCTTCATCCTCGGCATCCTGCTCTTCCCCTGCCCCACTTTGCCTGCGCTCGCCTGCCGTATTGTCCTCCTCATCAAAAACAAGGCCCATCTCCCTGCGCCAGTTTTCCTCGCTCAGCCTGTCCTGTTCCCCGGCATCCCGTATTGGAGCCGGAACCCTGCTGAAATCATACCCCTGCATCCAGGCAGGCTCAGGATCCTTGCCGTCTGCCACGTCATAGAGGGCTG